>DQWO01000266.1 GCA_011042595.1 Pseudomonadota bacterium | reverse complement strand
TGGAAATAATCAAAGGGGAACAGGGGTACCGATATGGTGGGATTATCCACTGTTTTTCCGGCGATTATCGCCTGGCAGCAACCTATGTTGATCTTGGTTTCATGATTTCCATCCCTGGAACCATTACTTTTCGCAACAATCAGCTGCAGGCCGAGGTGGTTAAACACCTTTCGCTGGATGATCTGTTGATCGAGACTGACTGCCCCTATCTGACTCCGGTTCCCTACCGGGGAAAACGCAATGAACCGTTGTATGTTAAATACGTGGCCGAGGCAATTGGAAAGATTAAAGGGGTCTCAGCTGAAGTGGTGGCGAAAAAAACCTGCCAGAATGCCAGACAGGTTTTCGGAATAAAAGATTGATCGCTAATTCTCTCTACTTTGAGGCAGGCAGGTCTGCTTCAGTAAATATGGCATTCTTTCCATCATTTTTGGCCATATAGAGTGCGTCGTCAGCTCGTTTGATCAGGTTATCTACTGTATCACCGGGAGTACACTGAGAGATGCCGATGCTGACGGTTATTTTTATTTTGACCGCGCCTTTTTTATCCTCAAAAACCTTTTTCCCCAGCATATGGCGCATTTTTTCGGCTACCCGCCTGGCCTTTTCCATCTCGGTTGAAGGCAGAATGGCAATAAATTCTTCACCACCAAAGCGGGAAATAAAATCAGAGGTACGCAGGTTGCCCTTGAGGAAATGGGCCAGGTTTTTCAAAATGGCGTCGCCAACCTGATGGCCATAGGTATCGTTGACTTGTTTAAAATCATCAATATCAAAAATCATCAGGCTGAAGTTTTCCTTATAGCGTTCAACCCTTGAATGTTCTTCCACCAGGCGGCTGAAAAGTGCCCGGCGATTGTAGAGGCCAGTAAGTTCATCGATGGTTGCCAGATCAGTAATTTGGGCCAATTGAGATTGCAGCACATGGACATCCTGCTGAGCCTTGGTTAATTTGTGCTGCAGGGAAACGTTGCTTTCCCGAACCTTGCCAATCTCATCAGTAATTAATTTTTTTAATTCAACCAGGTCAACAACCTTTTCCATGCCTTTCAGTTTTTGTTCGTGGCTTTTCAAATTGTGGTCATGGGATTTCGTCGAGTGATCCAGGCCATTAATGACCTCCACCACCGCATCGACAATTTCCATGGTGCTTTCCTGCTGTTGTTTCAGCTCCCGTTTTCCGTTACCGTCCTTAGAGTCGATAAGCTCTTTGATTTCCTGGTCAACCTCATCGAGAAAAACATAAAAATATTTACTGTAGAGATCGGGCAGTAAAGGAGTGTGATGAGCAACCATGTGGTTGAGAGTCTTTTTGGCTATTCTCGCCACTGAAATGTAAAATTGTTCCATAGCACCGACCTTATATCCTGAATATTAAGGATTTTATAATCCCATGAGTTAGATAGATTTCTATAACTAGTTTCGTCATGATATTAAAAAAATTGAATTTTTTTTTCTCCTTTGTTATATTTTTTAAAAGAGCAGGTCCTGGTTTAAGCTGAAAGTATCTATATCTGGCATGCTGATAACGGAGATGAAATGGCAAAAATCGATGCACTCCTTAAAATAATGATCGAATATCATGCATCCGATCTGCATGTTACTTCCGGTTCACCCCCTCTATTGCGGATTAATGGGGAGCTGGAAAGAGTTGTCTACCATGAATTAACCGAGGAAGAAGTCAAGTTACTGGTTTATGAAATTCTTTCACAACAGAGCATTGATCAGTTGGAAAATCAATGTGATATAGATTTTGCCTACGAGATTGCCGGTACTGCCCGGTTTCGCGGTAATGCCTATTTCAAGCATGGTGGAGTAGGGGCGGCATTCCGCCTGATTCCCCATGATATCAAGACGTTTAGTGAACTTGGACTGCCACCGGTTATCAGGGATCTTGCCCGGCAACAGAAGGGACTGGTTATTGTCACCGGGCCGACGGGCAGTGGCAAGTCTACCACCCTGGCAGCGATGATAGACCTGCTGAATAAGGAACGTAAGGCCCACATCATTACCCTTGAAGATCCGCTGGAATTTATCCATGAGAATCAAACCTGCCTGATCATGCAGCGCCAGGTTGGAGTTCATGTTCAGGATTTTGCCTCCGGGTTGAAAGCCTCATTGCGCGAAGATCCCAATGTTATCATGGTTGGTGAAATGCGTGATCTTGAAACCATTGCCATGGCGATTACGGCGGCGGAAACCGGCCTGCTGGTTTTCGGTACTCTCCATACCAGCAGCGCTGCTAAAACCGTTGATCGCATTATCGATATCTTTCCCAAAGACCAACAGGATCAGATTCGTACGATGCTCAGTGAATCATTGAAAGGGGTTATTGCCCAGCAACTGCTCAAACGGGCTGATGGGAAGGGGAGGGTGGCTGCGCTCGAAGTTCTGGTGGCTAACCAGGCGGTTTCCAACCTGATCCGGGAAGGGAAAACCTACCAGATCGCTTCAATTTTACAGACCGGGAAAAAAATCGGGATGCAAACTATTGACCAGCATTTGACGGAACTGGTGAATAATGGTGACATTACCAGTAAAGAAGCCTATGCTTATGCCAATGATAAATCTATTTTTTCCAAAGATTGAGCTAAAATTACCCTGAAAATTGAGAAATAATAAACTATTTCCCTCGGTTTTCATGAAAGGAAGCTGTTTTTTCTTTTTACTTTGAAGGGATAACCTGATGATCAACCAAAGGAAAAACCAGCCGAAAATCCATGTGGTTCTGATTGAAGACGGTGCCGCCACCACTGCCGTTATTACTGCCTCATTTGCTGAAAGCAAAGAATATCGGTTGTCCCACTTCCTCAGCGGCGAAGAATTTTTTACTTGTTTCAAGCCTCGTTCCACTCCTGATATCTTTCTGATTAACAGTATTATCTATGATACTAAGGGAAACTTGCTCAGCAGTGGTGTCGATATTGTCAATCGGTTAAAAACTATTAACAGGTATAAAGATATACCGGTTATCATGTTGTCCACCGTTGGTGATGAAGATGATCCAACCTTTCAGCAGATGGTTAAAACTTTTTACTATCAGCAGAAGATCAGTGGTCTGATGGCTGGGGCGGATGATGTTATCTATAAACCCCATGGCATTGATATTGAGTCGGATCCTTCATCCTTCCCTACTGATGAGCTGCTTCACAAAGTCAGGATTTTAACTCAAAGACGTTTTTTGCAGCTGGAGCTTCGCCGAAAAAATCGCCAGCTACGGCAAAAAAATCGTGATCTGGCAAAGCTGAATCACAATTATATTAATGTTCTGAGTTTCGTATCCCATGAATTCAGAAACTCTCTGGTGGTTATTGGTGGTTTTCTTCGGCGTCTGTCAAGAAAAGTAGATGGAGAGGCCGAGCAACGTGACCTGGACAGCATTATTTCCAATTGTGAATTCATGGAGGATATGATTGATCGCTACCTGATCATCTCTCGGATAGAAATGGGGCGGCTGAATTTAAATGTGACGGAAATTAATGATTTTTTTTCATCAATTATTGAACCGGTTTTAAAACGCTTTGGGAAAAAACATCTGATTGAGCGAATCGAATATGGTGGCCCTTTGAAATTGGCAGAAATCCAGCTGAATGCCGATCGCTATCTGTTGCAAATAGTATTCAGTAATCTTTTTAACAACGCGATAAAATACGGCAGTTCAGAGGGTAAAATAATTTATGGGGTGGAAACCCAGGAAAATGGTTTACGTTTTCATGTGTGGAATGAAGGTCCTGGTATTGCTAAAGATAAAATAAATCAGGTTTTTCACCGATTTAAGCGCTTGAAAGATAAAAATATTCCTGAGCAGAAGGGTATTGGCCTGGGATTGTATAATGTAAAAGAAATTGTTGAGCTGCACGGTGGCAAAATCTGGGTTGAAAGTGAGTATGGAAAGTGGGTTGATTTCATCTTCTGGCTGCCGGAATTATCACTTTAGCTCAACTTTCTGAGTTATGAAAAAACAGCCGAAAAAAATTATTTAAAGGCTGTTCCGGCATGGCTCTCGCTCATTCTCGCGGCACATCGTGTGCCGCTCCGAGGTGTGTGCCACTATAAGCCAAGCCCGAACAGCCTGACAATGTATCCTGAAAGTCCAACTCAGAAAGTTGAGACTTTAACTTCATTTTTGAAAACAGGAGGTCACCGATGGAAATCTCTACTCTTGCACGAAAATTTCTATTGTTGGGAATTGGCGCCTTGTCTTTGACCGAGGAACGTCTGGAACAGATCATCTCCGGTATGGTTAAAAAGGGGGAAATAAGCCGTCAGGAAGGTCGTGATCTGGTTCAGGAAATGCTGAAAAAAATCAAGCAGGAGAAAGATAATCTCTCTGAAAAAATCAAAAAGGAGTTTGACTCTCTGATGGATAAAGTGGATGTACCAAAACAAAGTGAGATTAATGAATTAAAACAACGAGTTGCTGAACTTGAAGCGAAGCTTGAGCAACTCCATCCGGCGGAATGATCCATGTATATTCTGAACATTGACCGGACATACAGAAATATCAAAAGATACCGCCAGATTATCGGGGTTTTTATCAGCTATGGCTTTGGCGGCATCATTGAACAGCTCAATATTGACTATTACCTCGCCCTGGGGAGAAATATTATAACCCTTAATCGAGGTGGACGTAAACAGCTGATTCGCTACAGCAATGCCCAGCGTTTCAGAATGGCACTTGAAGAACTGGGCCCCTCTTTTATCAAGCTTGGCCAGTTGATCTCAACCCGCCATGATTTTATCCCCCCGGCGGTTATTGATGAATTAAAAAAATTGCAGGACGATGTTCCACCCTTTGCCTATGAAGAAGTGGTTACAGTCATAGAATCATCCATGGATGTTGGAATCCATGAGGTGTTTCCCGAGTTTACGGTTGAACCGGTGGCCGCCGCTTCAATTGCTCAGGTGCATAAAGCCCGGCTGGTTTCCGGGGAGCAGGTTGCGGTAAAAGTGCAGCGTCCTGGCATTGCTGCCACGATTGAAACCGATATTGACATTATGATGAATCTGGCCAGCCTGATGGGCAGGCATGTTCAGGAATTGCAGATTTATGACCCTGTGGGGATGGTCAAGGAATTTGCCAAGACCATTCGCAAAGAACTTGATTTTCAGATTGAAGGGCGCCATGTTGATCGTTTTGCGGCGAACTTCAAGGACGATCCAAACGTTTTCATTACTTCAATCCACTGGGCTGTCAGTACCCGCGAAGTATTAACCATGGATTGGGTCGAGGGAATTAAAATTGATAATGTGGACGTTCTGATTAAGGCTGGTCTTGACCCGAAGATTATTGCTGAAAACGGCGCGACCCTGATTTTACGGCAGGTACTTGAATTCGGAATCTTTCATGGCGATCCCCATCCGGGAAATCTTTTGGTTTTGCCGGGAAATATTATTGCCCCGCTGGATTTTGGTATTGTAGGCCATTTGGATGAAGAATTGAAGCAGCTGGTTCTGGATTTGGTAATGGCCATTATCAGTCGTGATATCCGTCAGTTAACCAGTATCCTGTCAACGGTTGGGGTTATCGATGAAGACCGGATTAACATGAGGGAATTGCAAGCCGATCTCTATGATTTTGTGGACCGCTATTACGGTATTCCCCTGCATCAACTGGAAGTTGCCACTTTAATTAAAGATTTTATTGCTATTACCAGTCATCATCATATCCGTTTTCTTCCTGACATGATGCTGCTGGTTAAGACACTGGTTACCATCGAGGGAGTGGGCCGAAATCTTAATCCTGAGTTTGACATGATCAGCCATGCCAGCCCTTTTGTCAAAGAGCTGCTGGCAAAGCGCATGTCGCCGAAATATCTGAGCAAGATCGCCTGGCGTCAATTGCAGGAACTGCAGAACCTCCTGAAGATGTTGCCCCGGGAAACCCAGGAAATCCTAAAAAAACTCAGTAAAGGAAAACTGAAAATTGAATTTGAACATGTGGGACTTGATCCACTGGGAAAAAATCTTGACCGAATAACCAACCGATTGTCTTTCAGCCTGATTGTGTCAGCCACTATCATCGCTTCTTCACTGATTATGCTGACCAATACCGGTTATATGTTTATGGGCTATCCGGTACTGGGAATCATCGGTTACCTGGCAGCAGGTGGTCTGGGTTTCTGGCTGGCGATTGCAATTCTGCGGTCGGGAAGGATGTGAGAGAACCAAGCCCGAACAGCCTGAATGTTTATCCTAAAATTCAGAAAACAAAATCCTGAGAAAATTTATTTTTTCTGCTTACGAGGGTGTTTGCAATTTACTTCTAATGTAGTCTTTTACGGTTGCCGTATCAGCCGGCAAAATCTCATATCGACATTCACGCTGGTCAATATCCCGCAGCGATTCCGGCACCGGTGGGTAGATGCCAATAGCCTGGTGCACGGCATCAGGAAACTTCGCCGGATGGGCGGTAGCCAGGCAGATAGATGTTGACTTATTAATCCCTTCTTCGAGACGCAACTGCTGGGCCACCTTGACTCCAACCGCGGTATGGGGATCGAGAATATATCCTGTCTGTTGATAAAAATCAGCAATAGTGGTCAGGGTTTCATCGTTAGTGGCAAATCCGGTGGCAAAATCTTTCTGCACCTGAAGTAATTGTTCCCTGCTGATGGAAATAGCTCCGGTTTCCCTGAGCTGGGCAAATGATTTCATGGCCGCTTCGGGATCGCCATGATGCAGATAATACCAATAGCGTTCAAAATTGCTGGCTACCTGGATATCCATCGATGGACTCCAGGTGGGAACCACTTCACTGCCCTGGTAAACGCCGGTTGAAATAAACCGGTTCAGGATATTGTTTTCATTACTGGCCAATACCAGCCTCCTGATCGGCAAACCCATTCTTTTGGCCAGGTACCCCGCAAAGATATTGCCAAAATTTCCGCTGGGGACCACAATATCAACAGTTTTTCGTTCGCTGTCCGGCAATTGCAGGTAAGCAGAAAAGTAGTAAACAATCTGAGCCATGATCCGGGCCCAGTTGATGGAATTTACTGCTCCCAGATGAAACTCATGTTTAAAGTCCAGATCGGAAAAAATCTCTTTGACAATCCGTTGACCATCATCAAAGATTCCCTCGACGGCAATATTGAAAACGTTATGATCAAGCACGGAAGTCATTTGCCTTTCCTGGATATGACTGACCTTGCCATGGGGATGAATGATGAAAATATTAATATGATCTTTGCCCCGGACGCCGTAAATAGCAGCACTGCCGGTATCCCCGGAGGTGGCCCCGAGAATGTTTAGAGATTCCTGGCGTTCAGCCAGGATCCAGGCAAAAAGATTACCCAGAAACTGCAGGGCTATATCCTTAAAGGCCAGAGTCTGGCCGTGAAAAAGTTCAAGAATGTAGAGGTCTTCCTGCTTGACCAAGGGGGCAACGGCAGGATGGTTGAAGCTGGAGTAGCTTTGTTTGATCAGGTTTTTCAGCTCGTTAAGGGGAATATCATTGCCGACAAAAGGGTGAAAAATAGTCATGGCCAGTTCCTGGTAGGTCAGGTCCTGGAATCGCTCAATATCATTTTTGTTGAAACAGGGGATAGTTTCAGGCAGCAGCAAACCACCATCGGTAGCCAGGCCCATCATAACCGCATCGGTAAAGTTGACTGGCGTGATTCCTCCCCTGGTACTGACATATTTCATTGATGACTATCCTGTCCTTTTAACTGTTCCAGTTGTTTTTTCAGCTGTTCGATAAGAAAATCTTTTTTGTTGATAGTATGCTGTAATTTTTCTATTTCCTTTTCCGCGGTGAACATTCTGCTCTCATACTCAAGTCTTGCTCTATGGTTTTGCTTTGCCAGGTAAATGGCAAACAGTAACAGGGCGACAACCATTACCATTACCAGAAAATTGGCAAAATTGTTAAGGCGTGATTTAACCAGCCTGAGATTTGCACTCATCTCATCTGGTCAATCTAGCGAGCTGAAAATTCATGTACCGCGTCAATCATCGCTTTTGCATGATCAATGGGAGTGGTGGGGAGAATCCCATGCCCCAGGTTGAAAATATGTCCGGGCCTGCCATCGGCCTGGCGCAGGATCCTGGCCACCCGGTTTCTGATTTCACTGATCGGGGCGAAAAGGATAATGGGATCAAGATTTCCCTGAATTCCCTGTTGGTCACCAATAATCTTCCAGGCCGTATCCAGATCAATGCGCCAGTCAACCCCGATAATATCACCGCCGGCATCACGAACCATATCCAGCAATGTTGACGCCTGGTTGGCAAAGTGAATCATGGGAACCTTAAAGGTGGAAAGGGTTTGAAAGATTTTCCGACTGTAGGGATAGACATATTCATAGTAATCAGCCCGATTGAGGCAGCCAACCCAACTGTCAAACAGCTGAATAACCTGGGCACCAGCTTCAATCTGGGCCGATAGGTATGATATTACCACCTCAGTGATTTTGACCATCAATTGATGGTATAGTTCCGGTTCGGCATACATCAGGGTCTTAACGTGCTGGTACTGGCGGGAGCCGCCGCCTTCAACCAGGTAGCTTGCCAGAGTGAAAGGGGCGCCGGAAAAACCAATCAATGGCACTTTGCCGTCCAGCTCACGGCGCAGCATCCGGATAGCCTCCATAACAAAGGGCACCACCTCCCGGGCATCAATGATTGAAAGTTTGTCGATGTCAGCTGCCGTCCTGATCGGGTGATCAAGTACCGGTCCCCGGCCTTCGATAAATTCAAAACCGGCACCCATACCTTCAAGAGGTACCAGGATATCAGAAAATAAAATTGCGGCGTCAATTTCCATCCGGCGCAGTGGCTGCAATGTTACTTCAACCGCCAACTCAGGTTGTTTGCACATTTCCCAGAAGGAATATTTTTTCCTTAAAGCCCGATATTCAGGCAGATAGCGGCCAGCCTGACGCATCATCCACACAGGGGTACAATCTACGGCTTCACGGCGGCAGGCACGTAAAAAACGACTGTTTTCCATAATAATTCTCCTTTATTTAATCGTCACTTTTTATAACATGAGAATTGTTTATGATTCAAGCTAATTGTGGGCAATTGCAAAGAGAGAATGGCTGTGTTATAGCCAATTATTCAACTTTCTGATTGGTATTGTCAGGATGCATTATCAGGATGTTCGAGCTCGGCTCATAGCGGCATTGAGCGCCAGAGTGGGGACAGATTTCAAATCTGTCCCCCATTGGTGATTCGCGGCGGGTACCTCGGAGCTGCACACGATGTGCAGCGAGAATGAGCGAGAGCCATGCCAGAACATCCTTTAGTAAATTTTTTTAATTTTTCTTATTCATCAGGTTTATATCGCTCCTATGCCATCCCAATTCAACCTCCATTCACCTTTTCAACCACAGGGAGATCAGCCAAAGGCCATTGACAGCCTTGCTGATGGGCTTGCAAGGGGAGTGCGTGAGCAGGTTCTTCTGGGGGTAACCGGTTCAGGTAAAACCTTTACCCTGGCCCAGGTTATTGCCCGAACCGGGAGAACAACCCTGGTTATCGCGCCCAACAAAACCCTGGCCGCCCAACTTTACCAGGAATTTAAGGATTTATTTCCGGATAACAAGGTGGAATATTTCGTCAGTTACTATGATTATTATCAGCCTGAGGCCTACATTCCTACCACCGATACCTATATTGAAAAAGATTCTTCCATTAATGAACAGATAGATAAATTGCGTCATGCCGCTACCGTGGCCCTGCTGGAGCGAGAAGATGTCATCATTGTTGCCAGCGTCTCATGCATATATGGGTTGGGTTCCCCGGAAGCTTACCAGGGCATGCTTTTATATCTCGAAGTGGGCCGCGAAATACAGCGTGAAGAAATACTGCATAAATTGATCGATATCCAATATCAGCGTAATGATATTGATTTTCATCGGGGCACCTTTCGGGTTCGGGGTGAAGTGATTGATATTTTCCCGGCTAACATGGAGGAAACGGCATTACGGCTGGAGTTTTTTGGCAATGAGCTAGATAGCCTGTCAATTTTTGATCCGTTAACGGGCAGAATTATTGAAAAACGGATAAAATTTACGGTTTATCCTGCCAGTCATTATGTGACTCCTGAAGAGAACCGAAGCAAGGCAATGAACGCTGTCCGCCAGGAGCTACAGGAACGCCTGCAATTTTTAAAATCACAAAACCAGCTGCTGGAAGCCCAGCGGCTTGAACAAAGGACCATGTTTGATCTTGAAATGCTTGAACAGATGGGCCATTGCCAGGGAATTGAAAATTATTCCCGTCACCTGACTGGTCGCCAACCCGGAGATCCACCTCCGACCCTGATGGACTACCTGCCCCAAAATCATTTACTGATTATCGATGAAAGCCATGTTACTATTCCACAAATAAGAGGCATGTATCGTGGTGATCGTTCACGCAAGGAAACTCTGGTTAACTATGGATTTCGCCTGCCTTCAGCTCTGGATAACCGGCCGTTGAAATTTGATGAATTCGAGCAGATAGCCAACCAGATTATTTATGTTTCAGCAACCCCGGGAGACTACGAACTTGAGCATGCCGGGTCTGGACATGTTGTCGAACAGATCATCCGGCCGACCGGACTTGTTGACCCTGAAGTCAAGATTCTGCCCGCCAGCAATCAGGTTGATGATCTGATTATGCGGCTCAGAAAAGTAGTGGATCGTGATGAAAGAGTGCTGGTAACCACCTTGACCAAGCGGATGGCGGAAGATCTCAGCAGCTACCTGCAGCAACTGGATTTTAAGGTTCGCTACCTCCATAGCGACATTGATACCCTGGAAAGGACGGAACTTATTCGCAACCTGAGGTTGGGGACTTTTGATATCCTGGTGGGGATCAATCTCCTGCGTGAAGGGCTTGATATTCCCGAAGTTTCACTGGTTGCCATTCTGGATGCTGATAAAGAGGGGTTTTTGCGCTCACATCGCTCACTGATTCAGACATCCGGCCGGGCTGCCCGCAATCTGCATGGGATGATCATCATGTATGCCGACCAGGTTACAGGTTCGATGAGCAGTGCTATAAATGAGATGGAAAGAAGGAGGGAAGTCCAGCAGCAATATAATGAACTTTACCATATTACCCCTCAAAGTGTGGTGAAAAGGGTGCAGGAATCACTGGAAACCGGCTATGGAACGGAATCAGGGCAGACTGCGGACTACGAAGATCTGGGGCCGATACTGGCACAGGGGAACAGAGTATGTGAACGAACGATTAAACAATGGGAAAAAGAAATGGATAAGGCCGCTAAAGCACTGAATTTTGAACGGGCAGCAGAACTGCGAGACCGGATAAGAAAATTAAAAACCGAAATTATTTTAGCCTGAACGGCAAAACTTTTTCGATTGACGGGAATTCATGAATAATTGTCGGCGCGCAATAAGTGCATGGCTCAAGCTTATTATCATCCTGTCTGTAATGCTGTCGCTTCATCTGCCATTCCCATGTTCTGCGAAGCCGTACACTGACAAAAAACCCACTTTTTCTCCCTTTACCACCATTATCAAATCGCTTTCCATTACCCGGCCGACTATTGTGATTAATGTGGATGACTTGGAAAAATCATCTAACACAACAATCTACGATGATGATAATTTTGCTCAATATCTGAAGCTTTTACCCACCATTAAGCAGGGCAAAATCAGCGGTCTGAGTTTTGTCCTGCTGAGCAGAATCAATAAATGGAAGCTTGTTCTGAATAATCTCACCCTGATTATTAATAACTTTCAGCCTGAAAAAAATTCCCTGTGGCAATTAACCGCTACCTATGAATTGCAACATCCTGCCCTTAAAGCAGCTGGTACCATTTCCATGGAACTGCAACTGGATACAATAAAAAAGAAGTTCAATGGCAGGGGGGGACTGGCAGTTACCGGCAGATCTTCTGATCATATTTATGCTTTAAGCATGCCCATCATCATTGATGAAAATCTGGTATTGAAACCAAAATTATCTCTTGATGGTTATTCTCCCATTATTTCTGAACTGCAGGTTATGCTGCCAACTTCAGATAACCCTTTATGGAAGGTTACTTGCAGCGGGGAGTTAACGGATCTAGTGCCAATTGCAGCGATGCTGCGAACAGATAAGCCGTCAGCTGAAATAAAGCTTCCGAAAAGCGGGCAGCTTTATTATCGGCTGGCCCTCGCAGGGGGAAAAACATTTCTCCGTCCACCTTATGATGTAAGTCTGCAGTTCAAAGCAAAAAAATTTCAGTTCCAGTCTGCTAATGCTGATGTTGCAATTGAAGATATCGGTTTTTTTCTGGATGCCGCCATGTCTGTTCCAAGAAATGGCCCTGGCATTTTGAAAATGTCGACCATTCTTCATGGT
>DQWO01000306.1 GCA_011042595.1 Pseudomonadota bacterium | reverse complement strand
TTATAGGATTAGTGTAATTTAACGATGGGATTGAATCTCCCTCCCCTTTTTGCCAGCATAGTACAATACCTGTAATCTTACTCCTTTCTGGTATGTTTCTATAGGAAATAATCAAAACTTATTACTACATATTGTGTGTTGGTTTTTATAGCTGTATTCCTGTTCAGGTAATCAGATCCCTGCTAGAAAACCTCCCTTATTGACCAATATGATATATCAGGCCAAGTCCTATCGTTAAAAAAAAGATTTCCCTTAAAAAATGTTGCTGACTACCGCCTGAATCACCTCCGCTTGAACTATCTTTTAATTATTTGAGGACATATTCATGAATTTAAACGAACTGAAAACCAAGAAGATTTCCGACCTCACGGCACTGGCCAAGGAATTGAAGGTTGAAGGGGCTGCCGGCATGCGTAAGCAAGACCTGATTTTTGCTTTGTTGCAGGCCCATACCAATAAAAATGGCGTGATTCAGGGTTCAGGAGTGCTGGAAATTCTCCCCGATGGGTTTGGTTTTTTACGGGCTCCAGACTATAATTACCTTTCAGGACCAGATGATATTTATGTTTCGCCTTCCCAGATCCGAAGGTTTAATTTACGTACCGGCGATACCGTATCAGGACAGATCCGCTCACCAAAGGAAACGGAGCGTTATTTTGCTCTTCTGAAGGTGCAGGCGGTTAACCATGAAAATCCAGAGATTGCCAGGGATAAAATTTTATTTGATAACCTGACCCCCCTCTTTCCTGATGAACGATTTACCCTGGAACGGGAGCACGATAACTATGCTATGAGGATCATGGACCTGATGACTCCCATAGGCAAAGGCCAGCGTGGGCTGATTGTCGCCCCACCCAGGACGGGGAAAACAGTACTGTTGAAAAATATTGCCAATAGTCTGACGGCCAATCATCCCGAGGTTACTCTGATTGTACTGCTTATTGATGAGCGGCCGGAAGAGGTGACTGATATGCAGAGATCAGTAAACGGTGAGGTGATCTCTTCCACCTTTGACGAGCCTGCCCAGCGACATGTGCAGGTGGCGGAAATGGTCGTTGAAAAGGCCAAAAGACTGGTGGAACATAAGCATGATGTGGTCATTCTGCTGGACAGCATTACCCGCTTGGCCCGGGCATATAACACCATAGTTCCTTCCAGTGGCAAGGTGCTTTCCGGTGGGGTTGATTCCAATGCCCTGCATAAGCCCAAGCGCTTTTTCGGGGCGGCCAGAAATATCGAAGAAGGCGGTTCCCTGACCATTATTTCAACTGCCCTGATTGAAACCGGCAGCCGGATGGATGATGTTATTTTTGAAGAATTTAAAGGGACGGGAAATATGGAGCTCCACCTTGATCGGAAACTGGCAGATAAACGAACTTTTCCGGCCATTGATATCGCCCGATCGGGAACCAGGAGGGAAGATCTGCTGATGAGTAAACGGGACCTGCAGCTGGTGTGGGTATTGCGAAAATTTCTCCAGCCTATGGGATTGGTGGAAAGTATGGAATTCCTGCTGGAGAAAATGGAAGGCACCAAAAATAATGGCGAATTTCTTGATTCCATGAACCGGTAGAAATTTGGCGGTGAATGAAAATAACTTCCATTGGAGTAAAAAAGAAAAAAATAATTGACAAAAACAGCCAGTTCCGGCTAACTACTTGTTTTGATTTGTCACATTAAATACCAGTACATTGAAAAATGTGTTGAACAGGAGGTTGAAAGTAGCTCATGAAGAAAGATATACATCCTAAATATGATACCTGCAAAGTAACATGTGCCTGTGGGAACAGTTTCGAAACCCGGGCAACCATTCCCGAGATAAAGGTTGAGATTTGTTCTGAGTGTCATCCTTTTTATACCGGTAAACAGAAATTACTTGATACCGCTGGTCGGATAGAGAAGTTCCGGCGTAAATACGGTAAAGCGGAAAATTAGTTCTTGCAGGTTACGGTCCTTGCTCATACGGCTGAGCCGGTGAAAGTGGTGGCTATGGCTGCCCGTTTATGCTATTCGCCCCTGGATATTGAGAATCTGCGGTGTAGTGCTATTGCTGAAGACCAGCAGTTGATTGAAAAAGTTTTGGCGCTGGGACACGAGTCGGTATTGGAGCATGCTTCGTTCTCCTTTGGTATTGAAGGGGTTTCCCGGGTACTCAGCCACCAGCTGGTCCGGCATCGCCTGGCTTCCTTTTCCCAGCAAAGCCAGCGATATGTCAGCTTTGACAAGGGTTTTTCTTATCAAGTGCCACCTTCTATTCGGGAAGATGAGTCTTTGCGTCAGGAATATGATAGAATGATGGAACAGTCGGCAAAGTTTTATCGTCACCTGCGCGAGCACAAGATCCCGGCTGAGGATGCGAGGTTTGTCCTTCCCAATGCTGCTGATACCCGGCTGGTAATGACCATGAATGCCCGGGAATTACGTCATTTTTTTCGGCTTCGTTGTTGCCGGCGGGCCCAGTGGGAAATCAGAGCACTGGCAACTGAGATATTGCGTCAGGTGAGGAAAATTGCGTTTTCACTTTTTCATGATGCCGGTCCAGCCTGTCTTTCCGGACCTTGCCCGGAAGGGCCAATGAGTTGTGGGGAGGCGAAGACTGTGCGGTTGGAATTTGGCGAATTGGAGTAGACTTCCCGGCGAAACTTTCACCGGTTGGCGATGGTGAAAAATGAAATAGTTATACAGCGGTTGCAGGCAGGGTCTATGGGTACCCTGCCTTTTGTTTTTTTGGTGATAATTTCCAAAGGTCGTGATTATGTTTTCTAAGCTAGGTGAAGTGGAAGAAAGATTTATTGATTTGGAACGGGAAATGATGCAGCCGGAGATCGCGGCTGATCCCAAACGATATCGATCCACGGCGAAGCAAGCGGCGGAATTACGTCCTTTGGTGACCACCTACCGTGAATACAAACAAATTGAGGCGGAACTGATGGAATATCAGGAGTTAATCCAGGGGGATGATGAAGAATTGAAATCCCTGGCCCAGGAAGAACTGCCTGATTTACAGGTGAAAAAAGAAGTGCTGGTGGACAAGTTGCGCCACTTGCTGCTGCCGAAAGACCCTAATGATGAGAAAAACGTAGTTCTGGAAATCCGGGCTGGAACCGGTGGTGATGAAGCAGCCTTGTTTGCTGCTGATCTGTTTCGCATGTACAGTCGCTATGCTGATCAGCGCCGGTGGAAGGTTGAAATTTTAAGCCAGAACATGATTGGGGTTGGTGGGTTCAAGGAAATTATTGCCCTGGTTCAGGGTCAGGGGGTTTACAGCCAGCTCAAATTTGAAAGTGGAGTCCATCGGGTTCAAAGGGTTCCTTCCACCGAATCCCAGGGGCGAATACATACGTCTGCAGTGACAGTGGCGATTTTGCCGGAAGTGGATGATGTGGAGCTGGAAATTAATCCCAGTGATTTGCGGATTGATGTTTACCGGGCATCCGGACCCGGGGGACAAAGTGTTAATACTACAGATTCGGCCGTGAGGATAACCCATGTTCCCACAGGGCTGGTGGTTTCTTGTCAGGATGAGAAATCGCAGCATAAAAACAAGGCGAAAGGGATGCAGATTCTCAAAGCCAGATTGTTTGATCTAAAGCAGCAGGAACAACATGATCAGATTTCTGCCGATCGCCGGCAACAAGTGGGCTCCGGGGATCGCAGTGAACGGATCCGAACCTATAATTTCCCCCAGGGGAGGATTACAGACCATCGTATCGGTCTGACTTTGCATAAGCTTGAACAGGTGATGGCTGGTGATCTTGATGAGATTATTTCAGCCCTGATAACCTTTTATCAGGCGGAGGCATTGAAGGCCGGGCAGGGATGAGTGAAAACTGGACGGTGATAAAATTGTTGACTTGGGCTGCCCCCCATTTGCAGAAATATGGTGTCACGACACCGCGACTGGATGCTGAGCTGCTGTTGGCCAATGTGCTGTCCTGTGATCGGATTGATTTGTATTTGAATTATGACCGGCCAACTTCAGCAACGGAACGGGCAGCTTTTAAAAAATTACTTATCAGGCGGCGGGAACGGGAGCCCATTGCCTATATTCTCGGAGAAAAGGAATTCTGGTCTTTGCCCTTTATGGTGAATTCTGACGTCCTGATCCCCCGGCCGGAAACGGAACATCTGGTTGAGGCTGCCATTGCAATTATCAATCAGCACTATTCAGCTGGCGGAACTGTGGTGGATCTGGGAACCGGCAGCGGTAATATTCTCCTGTCCCTGGCCCATCATTTCCAGGCTCATGCTGGGTTAAACTGGTTGGGGTTTGATCTGAGCCCCAAGGCAGTAGAGGCTGCCAGCAAAAATGCCAGGCGGCTGAAATTGGAACAGGTTGTATTTTCAGTGGCCGATCTGGCTGCAGTCCGGCCGAAGCCGGATCAGAACTGGAATATCATTCTTAGCAACCCGCCCTATATCCCGACTGCAGAGCTGAAAAAACTGGCAGGGGAAGTGAGACAGGAGCCTCAGAGGGCACTGGATGGCGGTCTTGACGGATTGGATTATTATCGGATATTGAGTCAAAGAATCTCATCATTATTGCCTGATGGTGGTTTCCTGCTAGTGGAAGTGGGGGATGGCCAGGCGGAAAAAGTAAAGGCACTGTTGGTTGAGCAGAATCCTTATAGTTTAGATACGGTTTTGGATCTTCAGGGAATAGAAAGGGTAGTCATCGGGCGATGGATAAAATCTTAGTCAAGGGTGGTCATCGGTTGGCTGGAGAAGTAGTAGTCAGCGGGGCTAAAAATGCTGCATTGCCTATTCTTGCTTCCAGCCTGCTGGTTTCCGGAGGCCGCAGCAGGTTTAGCAATGTTCCACGTCTGCGGGATATTTCAACCATCTGTACTTTGCTTTCAACCATGGGGGCAAAGGTTTATGCTCATGAAGAGGTGGTCGAAATAGATGCTTCCGGCGTCTCAATCCTGGAAGCTTCTTATGATTTGGTAAAGACCATGCGGGCTTCAATTCTGGTTCTTGGTCCTTTGCTGGCCCGTTTCGGGGAGGCTTCTGTTTCGCTGCCGGGTGGTTGTGCCATTGGTGCCCGGCCGGTCAACCTGCATATCAGCGGCCTGGAAATGATGGGAGCCAAAATAAGGGTTGAGCATGGATATATTCATGGTCAGGCCCAGCGGCTGCATGGTGCTGATATTACCTTTGATCTGCCAACAGTGACCGGAACGGAAAATTTGATGATGGCTGCCTCCCTGGCCCGGGGGACGACAGTATTGAGAAACGCCGCCCGGGAGCCGGAAGTGTGTGATCTGGCCATCTGCCTGCGCCAGATGGGAGCCAGAATTATGGGTGAAGGGACGGCTACCATCAGCATTGAAGGGGTGGACAAACTCCATCCGGTGGAGTATGAAATTATGCCGGACCGCATCGAAGCCGCGACCTTGATGGTGGCCAGTGGAGTGACTAATGGTGATTTTCTGATTAAAAACTGTCCTCTTGACAAAATGGCGGCGGAGGTTGCTAAATTACAGGAAGCCGGATTGGCGATTAGCCCAGTGGGCAAAAATGGAGAACCGGGGCATAATGGCGTTGATGTCCGAGTTGTAAGCCAGCGACCTTTTACCAGTGTTGATGTGAAGACCATGCCCTATCCCGGCTTTGCCACTGATATGCAAGCCCAGTTTATGGTGCTCATGTGTTTGGCCCGGGGAACCAGTGTGATTACTGAAACGGTCTTTGAGAATCGTTTTATGCATGTTTTTGAATTGCAGCGTATGGGTGCTGATATCGAAGTTGAGGGGCGTAGTGCCATTACCAAAGGATCTGGAAAGCTTTCTGGTGCCCCGGTTATGGCCTCCGACCTGCGGGCCAGCGCCAGTCTGGTGCTGGCAGGCCTGGCAGCAGAAGGAGAAACTATCATCTCCCGGGTTTATCATCTGGACCGGGGATATTACCAGTTTGAAAAAAAACTGCAGGCCCTTGGTGCCCATATCAGGAGGGAGACTGCAACAGCTTAGTTCTCAACTTTCTTAAGTTGCATTAAAAACAGCTGAAAATTATAGTATCAGGATGTTTCGGCATGGCTTTCGCTCATTCTCGCTGCACATCGTGTGCAGCTCCGAGGTGTGCGCCGCGAATCACCGTCGTGGTGATTCGTTTGGCGCCCAATGCCGCTATAAGCCAAGCCCAAACATTCCCATAACCAATGTTGGTAACACAAGCAGAAAGTTGAGATAAGCGATTCCAGCGTAGGCTAACGACCGCAATCAAAAAAAATAATCAACTTGGTTTTCAATCTATAAAATACAGGGGAGGGGAAATGCCGGTTACCATATATGATAGTTCTGCCAGCGATTTTCAGCCTTTTTTCAGGAAATTCTGTGAGCGGAATCCTGAACTGACCCGGGAAGCTGAGCAGATAGTCAGAGAGATTGTTGATCGGGTTCGTCGGGAAGGTGATGTGGCATTGTTCCATTATAGCCGAACTTTTGATGACCTGGATTTGGCAGAAGTTTCCCTGGAGGTGTCTGCTGATGAGTTGAACGGTGCCCTGGAATTATTGCCAGTGGATGAGCTTGCCAATCTTAAACTCGCCATTGAGCGGGTTACTTGCTACCATAAGCGTCAATTGCGCCAGTCCTGGTTTGAAGACCATGAACCAGGGGTGCTGCTGGGGCAGAAAGTGACACCTCTTGACCGGGTAGGGGTTTATGTTCCCGGGGGCAAAGCCTCCTATCCTTCATCGGTGATTATGAATGTTCTGCCGGCCCGGGTGGCCGGGGTATCCGAGGTGATTATGGTGTCGCCGGCAGCCCGGGGTTATAACCCGGCGGTTCTGGCAGCGGCAAAGTTATGTGGGGTTGATCGGGTATTTCGCCTTGGTGGCGCCCAGGCGGTTGCCGCCCTGGCTTACGGGACCGAAACCGTACCGGCGGTCGATAAGATTGTTGGTCCGGGAAATATTTATGTTGCCCAGGCCAAACGCCAGGTTTTCGGTCGTGTAGGTATTGATATGGTTGCCGGTCCCAGTGAAATTCTGGTGTTGGCTGACCATTCCGCCAATCCTGAATGGGTGGCGGCGGATATGCTTTCCCAGGCGGAACATGATGAACTGGCAGTAGCGGTAGTAATGACACCGGAACGTGGATTGGCGGAAGCGGTGCAACAGCAGTTAAACCGACAGCTTGAAGGCCTGGAACGAAAGGAAATCGCCCGGCAGTCCCTGAGCTCACAAGGGGCCATTATTGTTACTCTATCTCTGGATGAGGCGTTATCTCTGGCCAATATTTTTGCCGCGGAACATCTGGAACTGGCGGTGGCAGAACCTTTGGCAGTCCTCAGCTCAATCAGGCATGCCGGGGCAATCTTTTTAGGTCATTATACCCCGGAAGCATTGGGAGATTATCTGGCCGGGCCGAACCATGTTCTGCCTACTGGTGGCACCGCCCGGTTTTCATCGCCACTTGGGGTGGATGATTTTCTGAAACGTTCCAGTATTCTGTCATTTACTGAGAGTTCGCTGGCAAAATATGCTATACCGGTACAGGAACTGGCCGGCATGGAGGGGCTGGAGGCCCACGGGATGGCGGTGAAACGGCGGATATCAGATGTTGAACCAGACTGAAAGGATAAGATCATGAGTGGAGAGCAACGGCAGGGTAAGGTGCAGCGGCAGACGGCAGAAACCAATATTAATCTGGACCTTCAGCTGGATGGTCGGGGGGCGGCATCAATCGCGACCGGAATTCCATTCATGGATCATATGTTGACGCTGTTTGCCCGGCATAGCCGTAGTGATCTGGCTGTATCCGCCCATGGTGATCTGGAGGTTGATTACCACCATACGGTTGAAGACCTGGGTATTTGTCTGGGGCAGGCCCTGGCCTCAGCATTGGGTGATGGTGGCGGTATTGCCCGCTACGGTCAGGCCACCATTCCCATGGATGAAGCCTTGTGTTCGGTGGCGGTCGATATTTCCAGGCGTCCTCACCTGACGTACAATGTGCCGCTGATGGTGGAAAAAGTGGGAGTGATGGATACCGAATTGATGGAAGAGTTTTTTCGCGCTTTTTCCAGTCATGGTGGTATGACGCTGCACATTAATCTGCAATATGGCAAGAATCAGCATCATATCTTTGAGGCGGTTTTCAAGGCCCTGGCCCATGCTTTAAGACGGGCCTGGACGCCTGATGCCAGTCTTGCCGGCCAGCCTTTAAGCACCAAAGGGATATTATAGAAATGATTGCAATCATTGATTATGGTATGGGTAACCTGCGCAGCGTTCAGAAGGCGGTAGAGAGGCTTGGCTTTGCCGCAGAGGTTACCCGCTCCGGTGCTGAAATTGCTGATGCAGACGGCGTCATCCTTCCCGGCGTAGGTGCCTTTAAAGATTGCATGGAAAACCTGGATCATTATAATCTTATCCAGCCGGTTCTGAAGGCAATCTCTTCAGGAAAACCCTTTTTAGGCATCTGCTTAGGCCTGCAGCTGCTGTTTACCGAAAGCCAGGAGTTTGGGCATTTCCCTGGTCTGGACGTCATCAAGGGGTCGGTTGTTCCTTTTTCCCATCGCCTCAAAGATCCTGACGATGAGAAAAGTTTTTTGAAAATTCCCCATATGGGTTGGAATGTCATCCATAAAAATGGTTCGCCGCCATTGCTGGAAAATATTGCTGATGAATCCTATTTTTATTTCGTTCATTCCTACTACGTGGTTCCCGAAGATCCGGCAGTTATTGCCACGACCACTGATTACGGGATTGATTTTGTTTCATCCATTTATCGGGACAATATTTTTGCCACTCAGTTCCATCCCGAAAAAAGCCAGCTGCAGGGGCTTGAAATCCTTAAGGCTTTTGGCAAAATGGTAATGACATCATGATCGCAACTAAAATTTTTATTTGGAGGGCGAAGAGACTCTTATGGCTGTAAAAACCCGGAAATTGCTTTATGGTTGTTTTTGCCTGTTTGTTTGTGGACTGATGCTTTGCTTGTCCTCTTGTGCTACCAAGGGCACGCTCATTTCTCCATCCGAGGATAAGGTGCCAGCGTATGGAAGTGTTGCCGTGTTGCCTTTTCACCTGGCTGGAGGCAATGGCAATATTCAAACCATGACCAGCTGCCAGCTATCTAAAGAGCAGATAAAATGTGAGCAGGTTGCCAGTGAAATAGGCATGCTGACTGCAACCTCAATGGCCAGGGAGATTGCCATATACGGATTACATCGGGTTGTTGAACCCCGGGAGGCACTGGCAATTATTCCCAATCTAGGCCTGGTTCCGGTTGGAAATATTGGCCGGAAGCTTAAGGTTGATATGCTGATTTTTGGTACCGTTACCCGCTATCTTGAGCGGGTGGGGGGGCCATATGGTGTAACCCGACCGGCTTCGGTTGCTTTTGAAGTGCTTATGGTTGATGCCCGTTCGGGAAAAAAGGTATGGGCGGGTAAATTTTCCCATACCCAGAAAGGTTTAAGCGAAGATTTGACCAATTTAGGTTCCTTCCTTCGTGGAGGTGGCAAGTGGCTGACAGCCAGGGAGTTGGCGGATGTCGGGATAGCCCGGCTGGTTCAGCAGCTTCCCGGTCTGGAGGGGAAGGAGATTCACTGATATGTTGATTATTCCGGCCATCGACTTGAAAGATGGCAACTGTGTTCTTCTTCTCCAGGGGCGGATGGAAGATGACACCCTGTTTTCCACCGATCCGCTGCAAATGGCTCGCCGCTGGCAGCAGGAAGGCGCCCGGTATCTGCACCTGGTTGATTTGAATGGTGCCTTTGCCGGTTGTTCGGTGAACCGTGAAGCAATAATCAATATTGTGAAATTTATGGATATTCCCTGCCAGCTTGGAGGAGGAATTCGTTCCCTGGAAACCATTGAAGACTACCTCAACCTGGGGTTGGAGCGGGTGATCCTGGGGACCGTGGCCGTCGAACAGGAAGAGCTGGTTGCTGAAGCGGCCCGTCGTTTTCCCGGGCGCATCTGTGTGGGAATTGATGCCCGCCAGGGAAAGGTATCCACCCGGGGCTGGGCGGAAGAAACGGAACTGGAAGCCCTGGATCTGGCGCTTAAAATGCAGAATTTTGGGGTGGCGGCAATTATTTACACGGATATTATGCGGGATGGCATGCAGACCGGGGTTAATCTTGAAGATACCGGCAGGTTGGCAGAATCTTTGGAAATTCCAGTTATTGCCTCCGGGGGGATTGCCTCCCTGGATGACCTTGAACAATTGTTGACCATCGAGAGCAAAGGGGTGACCGGGGCTATCACCGGCCGGGCGCTTTATGAAGGGACGCTTGATTTAAGGGAAGCCATGAAGCTGGTTGATAATGTATGATCAGGTGGGTTATTAATCCGATGGAATTTTTACAGGACTGAGCAGATGTTGGCAAAAAGGATTATCCCCTGTCTTGATGTGAAGGACGGTCGGGTGGTTAAAGGCATTAATTTTGTTGGCCTGCGGGATGCCGGTGATCCGGTGGAAGTGGCTGCGGCTTACGATGTCCAGGGGGCTGATGAAGTTACTTTCCTCGATATTACCGCTTCCAGCGATCAACGGAATATCATTATAGATGTGGTAAAGAGGACGGCGGAGCAGGTGTTTATTCCCCTGACCGTAGGTGGTGGCATCCGCTCGTTGCAGGACATACGTGATTTGTTGAACGCCGGGGCGGATAAAGTGTCCATTAATACAGCGGCGGTTAAAAACCCAACTTTTGTTCAGGAAGCGGCCCGCCGTTTCGGCAGCCAGTGTATCGTCGTTGCCATTGACGCCAAGTTCCGGACCGGAGGTGGCTGGGAAGTGTATATTTATGGCGGCCGTGAACCTACCGGTATTGACGCGGTATCATGGGCGCAACAAATGGAAGAGTACGGTGCTGGTGAGATTCTGCTGACCAGTATGGACCGGGATGGCACTAAGGATGGTTATGACCTGCAGCTGACCAGAACTATTGTTGACGCGGTGGACATTCCAGTGATTGCTTCCGGTGGGGTTGGCAATCTTGAACATCTCTATAATGGTTTTGCCAAAGCCAACGCCAGTGCCGCCCTGGCGGCTTCGATCTTTCATTATCGCGAATATACTATTGGTGAGGCAAAGGAATATTTACGCGGCCGTGGTGTCAGGGTCAGGGACTGAGGTGAAAAAATGAATCTGAAAGAACAACTTACTGAAGAAATGAAAACCGCTGCCAAGGCAAAAGATAAACTCAAGCTTTCCACCATTCGTATGGTTCGGTCTGAAATAAAAAATCGGGAAATTGCCCTCCGCCATGAATTGAATGACGATGAGATCCTGAAATTGCTGGGAACCATGGTCAAGCAGCGGAAAGATTCCATCAACCAGTTCAAAAAAGGCGGCCGTGATGACTTGGCGGCCAGGGAAGAACAGGAGCTGGAAATTTTGCAAGCCTACCTGCCCGAACAGCTGGATGCCGCTGAAATCGAGAAGATTGTCAAGGCGGTGATTGCCGAAACCGGGGCAGTTGGCAAAAAAGATATGGGTAAGGTAATGCAGGCGGTAATGGCCCGGGTTGCCGGCCGTGCGGATGGCAAGGAAGTCAACCGTATGGTTTCTTCGCAGCTTTCCTGAGTCATGGAGTCCCACGCAGCCCGGGTACTGGAATTTCCCCGGCTGGCCGAACGGGTTGCCCGGCATGCTCGTACCAGGGACGGTCAAGCTGCAGTCCGTCAGCTTTCCCCCTTTCCCCCATCAGCTTTCCCTGAATTGCCGGCTAGATTAAGCCAGGTTGTCCAGTTTATGGAACTGGTGGCTGAACATGGTTCTGTACCGTTATCAGGAGTGCAAAATCTTGCCGCTGACATTGAACTAATCCGGGTTGAAGAAACCTATCTCCCTCCCCAGGCATTGATCACCATAGCCGAGACTTTTCGCTGGCTGGAAAAAATCATTCACTTTGCTGCTCACATGGATGAGCAATTTTCCTCCTTAAGGATATTGTTTGATGGGCTCAGCTCATTCAGGCCATTAACGGAATTGATTGAGAGTTGTTTTGATGAGCGGGAGGAAATGAAGGATTCGGCCAGTTTTGCTCTGGCGGAAATTCGCCAGCAGATCAAAAGCACGCGCCGGAAACTTAACACTATTCTTGAAGCACATCTGCAGAATCCCGCTTACCAGCCTATTATTCAGGATCACTTGATTACCCACCGTAACAACCGTTATGTGATACCGGTCAAATTAAATTTTCGTACCTTCTTTTCAGGCATCATCCACGATCAGTCCAGAACTCAAATGACATTTTTTGTTGAGCCGGTGGAAACTATCGGCCTCAACAACAGCTTGGGGATTTTGCAGCAGGAAGAGCAGGAAGAGGAAATCAGGATTCTCAAAATGATTGCCGGTCACCTGCGGGCTGAGGCCGGGGAGATTGTTAAGGTGCTGGGTCGGGTTTT
>DQWO01000235.1 GCA_011042595.1 Pseudomonadota bacterium | reverse complement strand
TGACCGCCGAACGAATCACCACGACGGTGATTCGCGGCGGGCACCTCACAGCTGCACACGATGTGCAGCGAGAATGAGCGAGAGCCATGCCGGAACAGTCTTTAAATAATTTTTTTCGGCTGTCTTTTCATAACTCAGAAAGTTGAGTAAAATTATAACCAAACTCAAACTCAAGCTGCATCTTTTTTTGCTTTCAACAATAAAAAGATATTTTAAGGGTTGATATTCGCAATAGATATGCTATATCAAATGATTGTAAGCAATATAAATTACTTTCTGAAAACCTGGGGGAAGGAGTAAAAAGTATGGAAATAAAAACAATCCTGGCGCCAATTGACTTCTCCGAAGATTCTTATTATGCCCTTGAATATGCCCTTGATCTGGCAGCCAGCCATGACAGCACCCTGCATATTCTCTACGTGAACCGCGATGAAAGCATGCTCTATCACTACCTTTCCACCAGTGAATATGAGGCCATTCGCAACCGAGCCCTCGAGGACGCGAAAGCAATGCTTAAAGATCTGGAAAACAAATTTCCCAAGTTAAAAGATATTGAATACCATTACCATGTCCGCCGGGGAGTTCCCTATGTTGAGATACTGGAGGAACTGGAAAAAAATCCAGTCGATCTGGTGGTTATCGGCTCCCATGGCAAACACGCATCGAAAAAATACTTTTACGGTACCACGGCTGAAAAAGTCGTCCGCCGCACCAATAACACCATTTTAGTAACCAGAAAACCTGACTAATCAAACTCATCAGAAAGGAGGAATGCCGCTAAAAACAGGATGTGACGCAGTTAGTTCTGATAAAAATTTCATCGTCAAGACAGAAGAGCAACCTAAAACATACAACCAAAGGAGGAGATTCATGAAAAAATTAACCGTTCTCTTGCTCAGTCTGGCACTGCTCTGCCTCTGTGCCCCGATTCAGTCATCCGCCCGGATGCGTTTTGTCACTATTGGAACCGGCGGAGTCACCGGGGTTTACTATCCCACCGGCGGAGCCATCAGCCGCATGGTCAACAAAAAAGCCAAAGTATATGGCTTGAAAGCCACGGTTGAATCAACCGGCGGCTCAGTATTTAACATCAATGCAGTGGTGAATGGCGACCTGGAATTCGGCATCGCCCAATCCGACCGTCAGTACCAGGCATACCATGGCATGAAAGAATGGAAAGGGAAACCCCAGAAGGATCTGCGGGCGGTTTTCAGCATTCATCCGGAATCCATCACCCTGATTGCCTCTGACGCCAGCGGCATTAACTCACTCAAAGATCTGAAGGGCAAACGAGTTGCCATCGGCAATCCCGGTTCCGGACAGCTGGGAAATTCCCGGGATGCCCTGTGGCTGGCCGGGCTGGACGAAAAAAAGGATATCAAAGCCGAATACGTCAAAGCAGTAGAATCAGCCAGCGCCCTGCAGGATGAACGGATTGATGCCTATTTTTATACCGTTGGCCACCCAAATGGTTCCATCAAGGAAGCCACTGCCGGCCGGGTGAAAGTCCATATCGTCCCGATTACCAATGTAAAACCGCTGACGGATAAATTCCCTTATTATGCCGCAGCCAATATCCCGATGAAATTCTATCCCAATGCCACCAACAAGGAAGAACTGGTCCCGACTTTCGGCGTTAAAGCAACGCTGGTAACCTCGGCCAAGGTTCCTGATGATGTGGTCTATGCCATTACCAAGGAAGTTTTTGACAACTTTAAAGACTTCAAAAAACTCCATCCGGCATATTCAGTCCTGACTAAGAAAAATATGCTCGAAGGGCTATCAGCTCCATTCCATCCCGGCGCCATCAAATATTTCAAGGAAGCCGGTCTGATGTAAACCAGACAAACAGGCAATGTCATTTTTGACATTGCCTGTTTTTTTCATTCAACATAATAGCAGACCAAAAATTCAGTAACATTATTTAAAATCATATATTCTCATGACTCAGGGAGGATGGCAATATGGCGGCAAAAGAAGACAATCATCTCGAGCAAAAGATTCAGCTGGAGGAGATCATTGCCGAAGAGACCGGGGAATTCAGGATCCTCAAGGGCTTGGAGCGCTATTTTATTCCAGTGATAGCCGTTACCTGGTCCCTTTTTCAGCTATCCATCTCCAGCTGGCTGCTACTTGATTCCATTACCATCCGAGCCATTCACCTGGCATTTGCGATGCTGATTATCTTCCTCAGCATTCCTGTATTTAAAAAACCTCGCAAGCATCTGAGGTTTCTGGCGGCCCGGGACCGCATTCCCTGGAATGACTACCTTTTTGCCATCGTTGGCGCCATCAGCGCCCTCTACCTCTATTTTAACTGGGAAGGCATTTCCGGCCGAGCCGGAATGCCTTCTACCCTTGATCTCGTTTTCGGTGTCATCCTTCTGGTCCTGCTTCTGGAAGCCGCCCGCCGGGCCATCGGGCCGGCATTACCAATTATCGCCATTGCCTTCAGCCTTTATGCTTATTTCGGCCCCTACATGCCGGAGGTCCTGGCCTTCCGGGGAGTTTCACTGAACCGTTATTTCAGCCAGATATCGTTATCTTCCGAAGGCATTTACGGCATCCCGCTGGATGTTTCCGCCCGGGTTGTCTTTCTCTACGTCCTGCTGGGCGCCCTGCTGGAAAAAGCGGGAGCCGGGAAATTCTTCATAGACCTGGCCCTGTGTTTCCTGGGCAAATTTAAGGGTGGACCCGCCAAGGCCGCCGTTCTGGCCAGCGGTTTTACCGGCATGGTTTCCGGTTCCAGCATCGCCAACATTGTCACCACCGGCACCTTCACTATCCCTTTAATGAAAAAAGTCGGCTACCCAGCTACCAAAGCGGCCGCGATTGAAGTGGCAGCCAGCACTGATGGCCAGATAGCTCCACCCATTATGGGCGCGGCAGCTTTCATCATCGCTGAATATGTGAATGTCCCTTATGTTGCGGTGGTCAAAGCGGCAGCTATTCCGGCTTTTGCCTCCTATGTGGCCCTGCTCTACATCACCCATATTGAAGCTTCCAAGCTGGGGCTACGGGGCCTGCGTAAAGATGAGCTGCCAAGGCTGATAGAAACCCTGCTGTCCGGCCTTCATTTCCTCTTGCCCATCGGCATCCTGCTCTATGAACTGATCATCCTGCGGCATTCACCGGATAAGTCAGCCTTTAATTCCATTCTCTGGCTTTTTGGCGTCATTATTTTGAAAGATATCTATGACTGGCGGCATACGCGCGGCCCGATCAGCGCAATTCTGAAAAAAAGTGCCACTACTATTTTCGACGGCATGTCCTCCGGTGCCCGCAATATGGTCAGCGTTGCATTAGCCTGTGCGTCGGCCGGCATCATTGTCGGAGTGGTCAACATGGGCATTGGCGGCATGATCACCCAGATTGTCGAACAGCTCTCCGGCGGCAACATCTATTTGATGCTGATCATCACTGCCATTGCCAGTCTGCTGATTGGCATGGGACTGCCAACCACCGCCACCTATATCGTTATGGCCTCCTTGACCGCGCCCATCATTGTCAATGTCGGCGGCGCCAACGGCTTTATCGTCCCCCTGATGGCCGCCCATCTATTCTGCTTCTATTTCGGCATCCTGGCTGACGATACGCCGCCGGTGGGACTGGCATCATACGCGGCCGCCGCCCTGGCTCATTCTGATCCAATCCCCACGGGAATACAGGGATTCATGTACGATATCAGAACAGCGATCATCCCATTCATGTTTGTCTTCAACAGCGATTTGATTCTGCATAATATCAACAGCTGGCCCCTAGGCATCCTCATTTTCATCATGGCCTGCATTGGCAGCTGCAGCTTTGCTTCAGCCACCCAGGGCTGGTTTATTACCAAAAACAAATGGTATGATCTTTTTCTCCTGCTGGGAGTTACCATTATAATGTTCCGCCCCGGCCTGCTGGCCAACTTGCTGTCACTGCCTAACAAATACCTGGCCTATCCTGCCGGTCTGATTTTATGGGCGGCTATCTATTGTCTCCAGAGCTATAGAATGAAAACTAGCATAACAGCTTAATTTTCCGGAGATGTCACCCAGGTTCTCAATTATCGTATGCGGAGGATGTTATGGGGAAAAAATTCATTATATTATTTATCGCTGTCATTGTGATTATGTTGATTTCTCCCCTGCCAACAATAGCTGGTGATAGATTTATCAACAATGAGGATGGCACCGTTACGGATAGGCAACTGGGATTAATGTGGGGAGCATTCGATAACCAGGGGGATATTAACTGGCAGGAAGCAAAAAGATGGGTTACCTTTACTTTTCCTTACACAATCGAAAAAAGCTATGATAACTGGCGGCTGCCAACCATCAAAGAACTTCGCAGCCTTTATGTAACCGAGCAAGGCGATCATGGTTATCAGACTGACTGCGGCAAAACCGTACACATCATTCCAGAAATCCGGTTAAGCTGCATCTGGGTATGGTCAGGGGAAAATAAATCGATTACGGCCAGGGTTTTTAATTTCACCCGCGGCTACAGTTATATGGATCGAATGGCCACCAAGAGGGGTTTTCGGGCACTGGCAGTACGAAACCTTAAATAAAAAAAATTTTGATGTGACACAGCGTTGGGGGAAAAGGGCATTTTCGGACAGCCTCCTAGCTGTCAATCCGTTCAAAAACCTCATTTGCCGGCGAAATCTGAAACAAAGGATACAGCGGATTATTGCGGTAGAAACCCAATAATGTCTGATGTACCTCAGCTTTGTGAGCACAGCTGCCATCTTCAACAATAATGGTCCTGAAATCATGACATAGGGAATCAAACGCAGTGGCCAAAACACAAAACGTGGAAGTAATGCCGCAGACAACCACCGTATCAACCTTCAAGGTTCGTAAAGTCTGATCAAGATCGGTCTTGAAAAAGGCAGAAAACCGCCGTTTGGGTAATATTATATCCCCTGCTTCCCTTGACAATGCATCAGTCACCTCGGCTCCTGCTGTTCCTCGAATGGCATGGGGAGCCATTTTACCGCCAAAAATAAAATCGCCCTCAAGAAAAGAATCACTGGCATAAATAACCGGCCAGCTCCTTTGGCGAAAATCAGCAGCCAAACCATTGATAACCGGAATTATAGCCTCGGCTTCCCGGGCCACCAGGTTGCTCTCAGGATTCGCCAGATTATCTTTAACCATGTCAATAACAACCAAAGCAGCCTTACCCATATCCAACCTCCATAAACACTATTGTTTTTCAGCTGTGTTATTCAACTTCCGCCTTCAATCACTCATCCAAGCTACCTTCATTTATTATCAGCTCAACTTTCTGAGTTATGAAAAAACACAGGATATTTCGGCATGGCTTTCGCTCATTCTCGCTGCACGTCGTGTGCAGCTCCGAGGTGTACGCCGCAAATCAGTCGTGGTGATTTGTTCGGCGTCCAATACCGCTACAAGCCAAGCTCAAACATCCTTATAGCATATTTTGGTAATACAAGTCAGAAAGTTGTGTTATCAGTTTAAAAGACATTCAGCAAGAATCTCTTTTTTTGCTCTCCACCAGGAGTTCATATTGACAACATGGAAGATTTGCTTCATTATCATGACCATCAACCCAGAAGAAAGGAGCCCGCCCATGAAGACAAAACTAACCATCCTCTGCGAAAATTCCGTTGGCATTCCCTTCGGAGGCATCGGTGAACATGGCTTCGCCTGTCATGTCGAAACAGAAAAAGGTACTTATCTTTTTGATACCGGTCAGGGACTGGGGATAACCCAGAACGCTACCGTACTGCAAAAAAACCTGAGCAAAATCGACAACATCATGATCAGTCATGGACATTATGACCATGTCGGTGGCCTGCCGGCAGTATTGCAACGTTGCGGTCCGGTGGATGTTTTCGGTCACCCGGATATGTTTGTGGATCGCTTCTGGGGTGAAGCCCAGCGGTTTATCGGCATTCCTTATCGGCGTACATACCTCGAATCATTGGGAGCCAACTTTAAACTGGGACGGAAGATGATTGAAGTCGGCCCATCCGTTTACCTGACCGGAGAAATCCCGCGCCAAACCAGTTTTGAAACCGGTGATCCCCAGATGACCGCCTATACGGCTGCAGGAGAAAAACAACAGCCTGATCCCCTGCTGGACGATCTTTCCCTGGTCATCGACTCGGATAAAGGTGTAATCATCGTTCTCGGATGCGCCCATGCCGGCATGGTAAACATAATCCGCTACGTACTGAAAGAACTGAACCGGGATCGTATTTACGCCATTCTTGGCGGCACCCACTTAGGTTTTTCCAGCGACGAACAATTTAGCGAAACCATGAAGGCTCTTGACCAATACCAGATAGAACTACTGGGGGTTTCCCACTGCACCGGACTGGAAAAATCAGCTCAGATCTATGCCCGCATGCCCGAACGATTTTTCTTTGGCTGTGTCGGCGCCACCCTGGAAGGATAAATGTGAGTACTATAACTGCAGAAATTAACCGGATTGCCAATCAGCGGCTGCATGGTGGCCGCATCAGCCTGGCTGAAGCCCTCTTTCTTTACCAGGAAGCTGACCTCTTTACCCTGGGAGAGATTGCCAACGAAATAAACCTGGCAGCGAATGGCACCACTGTCTTTTACAATATCAATCACCACATCAATCCCACCAACATCTGCGTCAACCAGTGCCGGTTCTGTGCTTACAGCAAACTGGAAGGGGAAGAAGGAGCATACGAACAAAGTATTGCCGATATCCTGGAGGAAGTAAAAGATGCAGAAACCCAAGGAATTACCGAATTCCATATTGTCGGCGGGCTGCATCCCCATCGGCCATTCAGCTTCTATCTGGAATTGCTGCAAACGCTCAGGGAAGTTCATCCACAAATCATCCTGAAGGCCTTTACCGCGGTGGAGATTGAATATTTCAGCCGCATCGGCGGCCTGCCGGTGCGGGAAGTCCTGAGCCAGCTCAAAAATGCCGGGCTGCAGGCCATGCCCGGTGGAGGGGCGGAAATTTTTGCTCCGGGAATCAGAAATCAAATATGTCCGGAGAAAATCAGTGGTGACAAATGGCTGGAAATCATCTCAATCGCCCATGAGCTTGACATTCCCACCAATGCCACCATGCTCTATGGACATATCGAGTCCATCGCCGACCGTCTTGACCATATGGAACAGCTCCGCCAGCTGCAGGACCGTACCGGCGGTTTTCAGGTCTTTATCCCCCTGGCCTTCCATGCCACCAATACCGATATCAGGAAAATGGGAGAAACCAGTGGCGTTGACGACTTGAAAACCCTGGCCCTGGCCCGTCTTTTTCTCGACAATTTCCAGCACCTGAAGGCCTACTGGGTAATGCTGGGAGAAAAAATCGCCCAGGTCGGACTTAATTTCGGGGTCAATGATCTGGATGGAACGGTGATCAAGGAGAGAATCACCCACGCTGCCGGGGCTAAAAGCGCTAAAGGTCACAGTGAATCATATATCCGTAATCTGATCGTTCGCGCCAACCGGCAACCGCAGGAACGAGATACCTTTTACCAACAAGTTAATCGTTGAATTTCAATCGACAGACAGGAACATCATGAATGAGCGCATTTCCCGATCGAAGGCCCTGCAGCTTTTCCAGGAAGAAGAACTTCTTTCCCTGGGCCGGCGAGCACATCATCTCCGCCTGGCCAAGAACCCTGAAGACCAGGTCACCTTCGTCATCGATCGCAATATCAATTACAGCAACATCTGCATCTGTCAGTGTCGATTCTGCGCCTATTACCGGGAAGAGTCTGACCCTGATGGCTACATCTTGGACCAGGAAACCTTACATCAGAAAATCGCTGAAACCGTTGACTTGGGAGGCACCCAAATCCTGCTCCAGGGCGGCCTTCACCCACACCTGACCATTGATTATTACGAAAATCTGCTGACAGATATAAAAAAGAACTTTCCCACCATCCATATCCACGGCTTTTCCGCCCCGGAAATCTGGCACTTCAGCCAACAATCCGACCTGACCCTGGAAGAAACCATTTCCCGGCTGAAAGAGGCTGGACTTGGCTCCATTCCCGGAGGTGGAGCGGAAATTCTGGATGACCGGGTACGCAGTCACATCAGCCCCAATAAAATCGGCTGGGAACAATGGATGCAGGTGATGGAACTTGCCCACGGGCAGGGACTTCGATCCACCGCCACCATGATGTTCGGCACGGTTGAAACCCCGGGAGAGTTGATTGATCACCTGCTCAGGGTCCGTGAACTTCAGGACAAAACCGCTGGCTTCACCGCCTTTATTCCCTGGAGTTTTCAACCTGACAATACCGATCTCTATGATGATGTTTCGATCGCCGCGACCGGGGTCGATTATCTGCGGGTCCTGGCCCTATCACGTATTGTCCTGGATAATATCGATAACATCCAAGCCTCCTGGGTAACCCAGGGAGCCAAGATGGCCCAGGTGGCCCTGTATTTCGGCGCCAATGATTTTGGCAGTACCATGATCGAAGAAAATGTGGTGGCTGCAGCCGGCGTCCATTTCCGCATGTCCCTTGAAGATATGGTCAGTACCATAAAAGAGGCCGGCTTTACGCCGGCCCAGAGAAGCACTTTATACAAAATCATTAAGAAGTATGATTAGGAATTGTCTCTGACTCTCTCTATTTCAGGTTGTAGAATACTTCCGGACCAAGAAACCGAGCCTGCTCTCCCAGCTCATCTTCAATACGCATAAGTTGATTATATTTACAGATTCTATCGGTGCGGGAGGCTGAACCGGTTTTAATCTGGCCGGTATTGAGGGCCACAACAAAATCAGCAATGGTAGTATCCTCGGTTTCACCTGAACGATGTGATACCACCGCAGTATAACCGGCTTTTTTAGCCATCTCCACCGTTTCTATGGTTTCAGTCAACGTCCCGATCTGATTCAGTTTGATCAGAATGGAATTTGCTGAACCTTCTGCAATCCCCCGAGCCAGCCGTTCGGAATTGGTGACAAAAATATCATCACCAACAATCTGAATCTGCTTCCCAAGCCGATCCATCATCAGTTTCCAACCATCCCAATCATCTTCATCCAGGCCATCTTCTATGGAAATAATCGGGTATTTCTCCACCAGATTGGCATAAAAGTCCACCAGCCCAGCTGCATCCAAGACCTTACCTTCAGCATCCAGATGATACTTGCCATCACGATAAAAGGTACTGGCAGCCGAATCAATGGCAATCATGATATCCTTACCCGGTTCGTATCCCGCCTGGCTGATAGCTTCAACTATCAGCTGGAATGGCTCTTCATTGGAGGTCAGGTCAGGAGCAAAACCGCCCTCGTCACCAACCGCGGTATTGTATCCTTTTGCTTTGAGGACTTTCTTCAAATTATGGAAAGTCTCAGCGCCCATCTGCAAGGCCTCGGCAAAACATCCGGCGCCAACCGGCATCACCATGAATTCCTGGATATCAACATTATTATCGGCATGCTGACCGCCATTAAGAATATTCATCTGCGGCACCGGCAACAGATGGGCATTGACCCCGCCAAGATACTGGTAGAGAGGCAAGCTGAGAAAACCAGCCGCAGCCCTGGCCGCGGCCAGGGAAACACCCAGGATAGCATTAGCTCCGAGTTTCCCCTTATTCGGAGTCCCATCTAATTCAATCATTACCTGGTCCAGTTCACGCTGACGGGTGGCATCAAAACCGATGACTTCCTCAGCGATGATATCATTGACATTATCAACCGCCTGTAAAACCCCCTTGCCCAAATAACGGTCCTGGTCACCATCCCGCAGTTCAACCGCTTCATGAATCCCGGTAGAAGCTCCGGAAGGCACCGCCGCACGCCCTACCGCCCCACTTTCCAGCAATACCTCTACCTCAATGGTGGGGTTCCCCCGTGAATCCAATATTTCCATGGCTGCAACATCGACAATAAACGGCATAGCATGACTCCTTCCCACCTGGCATCAACCAGGGATCATCAGATTGTTCTAAATTCAAATATCTATAATTGTTATTAAGCAAATTTTTCACCAAATAGCAAACCAATCCTGCACAAAATTAGCTGCAAATGGTAAAATCTTATGATTTACCTCCCATCCAGTCGTTAAAACGGTAAGCATGAAAGGCTTGGGGGTCCTGCTTACGAAGGTCATCATCAGTTAAAGAAATGCTGACATTTTCCAGATAAGAAACCATCAGCTGGTAGGCATGAGTGATTTCTGCCAGAGCTGGAGCTTCATCCCCGTCAACGGCAGGACTGGCGGCATCAGGATGGAGACGTTTGGCCAGAAGGATATATCGCTCACGCAGAGTTTTTAATGAAATGCGATCACCAAGACCAAGCACTTTCCTGGCTCGAAGGATCTCAGCAAAGTTTGACATAATCTCAATACTCAACTTTCTGAGTTGGACTTTCAGGATACATTGTCAAGCTGTTCGGGCTTGGCTCATAGCGGCATTGACCGCCGAACGAATCACCACGATGGTGTTTCGCGGCGGGCACCTCACAGCTGCACACGATGTGCAGCGAGAATGAGCGAGAGCCATGCCGGAACAGCCTTTAAATAATTTTTTTTCGGCTGTTTTTTTTCATAACTCAGAAAGTTGAGTCAATAGTGTCCGGTATGCTTTTTGTGTATTCTTCTATGTTGTTAACCGGAAATCTGTGACATAATCTGAATTAACGTCGAAGGCCAGCTACCAGACGAAGAGGATGGAGAAATAATTCCAACGCTGCCCCGGTTGACGGAACAATAAGGTCGGCATGGGTAATGGTCAGGGGATGAGCACCTTCCTCGCCAAGAACACAGATGCCCAGAGCTGCACTTTGTAGCATCAAATGATCATTGTAGCCGTTTCCCACCGCTGCAAGAGAAGAACTATCCCGGGAATCGATAAATTTTTTCTTCTCCAGAAAACCCGTCTGCCCTTTGAGCCGGCAGATCTCCAACGGCAATCCGGCAAACATAGTCGCAGCCGTTCCAAAGGTGTCGGCAGTCAGGACATAAACCTCCAACTTCCCGGCCAGGAGCATAAGAAGCTCACGATCCTTTGCAGCCAGCTCACCGTCCACCGTCAGGGTGCCATTCATATCAAAGACAATCCCCTTCAGGAGAATATCACTGCGACCGGGGATTTCAAGCTTTAGCATTTCCCACCTCACAGGGGGTAGTAATCTGGCGGAAAATATATTCGGAAGCCGCCCGTTTCATGGCTTCAGGCCCCATGAGTGAGCAATGTTTCTTCACCTCCGGCAATCCCCCCAAAGCGTCCACGACATCCTGATCATCAACCTCCAACGCATCACTTAAGAACTTTCCTTTGACCAGTTCGGTAAATACGCTGGTAGTGGCAATAGCATAAGGGCAGCCAAAAACCCGGGCAGCAATGTCAATAATCCGCTCATTTTCCAGCAATAATTGCAGCTCGATATAATCACCACAGCCATCAGGGTCGCCACCCCGACCAACCACCGTTGGATTTTCCATCTCTCCCATGTTTCTGGGGTTGGTAAAATGATCTCGAATTTTAGGATTTATGATTGCCATTTTTCACCTCAGAGCTGTCCAGGCACCATCATGCCACATAAAAAGTTATACCCTCATGAACGGATGCCCTGACTGTTCCCTCATTTTTTAACAAATCGAGAAACTTGACGACTTCCGCCGGGACCATCGCACAGGAAGCGGCCAGATCCTGAACCGTGCAGGGTCGTCGTTTAAGCGTATTAACAATCTGTTGCCGGCTATCCTGTTGACTGTGATTCAGTTGAGTACTGCTGAATGAAGCAACGATCTCCGCCCGTTCCCCCCAACGTTTCTGCACCTGCTGCAAAAATTCCAGGGATACCGATTGCGCCTCCTGGTAGGCACCAGGTCGGGCAACCGTATTAAGCTGGATTTTATCCGGCTGCAGACCTTGAAAGGCTTTAGTCAGGGCTTCAACCTCAGACTCAGAATCATTAATATCCCGGCAAAAGAGGATTTCAAGCCAGATTTCACCCTTAAATTCCTGTCTAAGAGCTGATAGACCGGAAAGGATTGAGTCGATATGCACCTGGTCAACAGGTCGATTTACACGCTTAAAAACTTGAGGTGTCACTGCATCCAGGGAAGGAAGTATCACATCCACCGGCTGAACAGCTCGGCGAACTGCAGGATCATCCATAAGTGAGCTGTTGGTCAACAACGCCAAAGGTCTATCGGTAATATCTTTTATCCCCAAGACGATATCAGCCAGATTACTATGCAAGGTCGGCTCACCTGAACCTGACAGGGTCACATAATCACAGGAAGATTCGCCGGCTTCCTGGAAATGGGACCGCAGCTCATCAAGCACGGCCATAGTGGGGACATATTCCCGCCGCTCACTGGTGTGGGAGGTTGTTCGTCCCAGTTCGCAGTAGAGACAATCAAATGAACAAACCTTGTAGGGAACCAAATCCACGCCCAAAGACAGTCCCAGTCGGCGCGACGGTACAGGACCAAAAAGATATTTCATATGTTAGTGCCTTACTCCTGAAAGGCTGTCACTCTTTTCAGTACCCCCTTGAGGGGTATAAAAAACAAGAAATTGTCGGGAATACATTCAGGATGTTCGGGCTTGGCTCATAGCGGCATTGGGTGCCGAACG
>DQWO01000181.1 GCA_011042595.1 Pseudomonadota bacterium | reverse complement strand
TTTGCAGGCATTGTATTTTCCTTAAGGCGGCAGCCTTATACTTTTTTTTGAATGGCGGTTACAGACAAGGCAAAAATGGCGCTCGAAGAGCTTGATTACTGGCTGGCGCTGACCATGATTGATGGTCTGGGGTTGAAAGGCATGAACCGCCTGCTCCGGTTTCATGGTGATCCGCAGCGGATTTTTTCCCTTTCGGCAGCTGAACCTGCAGGCTGTTGCGAACTGCGCCGGGGGGTAGCCGCGGAAGTTGCTTCGTTTTCCAACTGGAAAAGGGTGGCTGCTGAACGGAGAAAGGCGGAGCGCCTGGGGATGCAAATTATTTCCCGGGCGGATGAACGATATCCGAAAAAGTTGCTCAATATCTACGATCCGCCGCCGATACTCTATGCTAAGGGGGATCTGGATATCCTTGATTCCCCGGCTATCGCCATTGTCGGATCGCGAAAGTCATCAGTGCATGGACGCCATTTTGCTTCTGATCTGGCTGGAGCCTTGGTCAGACATGGGATCAGTGTCATTAGTGGCATGGCCCTCGGTATTGATGGTGCCGCCCATGCGGGATGTATGGATGCCGCCGGCAAGACCATCGCGGTGTGGGGCTCCGGGCTGGATGTCTGTTATCCGGCCCGTCATCGGCACTTGGCTGGGAAAATTGCGGCAGAGGGTCTTTTGCTCAGTGAGTTTTCTTTGGGTAGCCAGCCGGAAAAGCATAATTTTCCTCGTCGAAACCGGATCATCAGCGGTTTGTCCGAAGGGGTTGTCATCGTGGAAGCGACGCTGCAAAGTGGTTCCCTGATAACTGCCCGTATTGCCTTGGAGCAGGGACGTGAGGTTTTTGCCGTTCCCGGTTTGCCCGGAAGTCCGGCCAGCCAGGGAAACAACTGGCTGATCAAGGAGGGTGCCCAGCTGGTGGAAAGTATCGATGATATATTTTGTGCTTTGCCTCGCCTGCTGCCAGTACCTGCCGGGAAAAAGAAGCAGGAATCCAAGGTGCGGCCGCTCAATTCAGTTTCTCAAGAGCAAGAAGAATTGATCGGTAAGCTGGACTCAGGGGAATATTCTCTTGACCAGTTGATGGAGATTTCGGGCTGGACGCATGACCGAATAAGCAGTATTTTGCTGGAAATGGAAATTGCCGGTATGCTCTGGCGGACCGCAAATGGTAAATTTCAGTTAAACCCAAAGCTTGTCTGAGGTGTTTTCCTTGACAGATAGGGTGAATTATATTTTAAGGGTTTTATCATATCTAATCTAATCTTCCCGATTCCCGATTTTAAGGAGGGATTTGAATGTTCGAGCGGGTAATAACAATCATCAGTATCATATCGCAGTATCTTATTGAAGATATCGATGTTTTTGATCAGGAAATGGAAATTGTCGAGGATCTCATGTCCCTGGGGTTTGAAACCGGTGAAATTGAAGCTGCCTTTAACTGGATAGCCAATCTTTCCCAGGGAATCAAACGGGGAGACGAAGCGCTGGATGCCGAAGAACTGGGCCAGTATGTGAGAATTTTTACCGCTGAGGAAAAACGTTTGTTGACCAATCCTGCTCGTGGCTACCTGATGAAACTGCATAATCTTGATCTTGTTAACGCTCCTTTGCTGGAAGAAATTATTGACCAGGCAATGCTGTTGGATACCTCGGCAGTGGGGGTGGAGGAAATCAAGATGATTTCCACCATGGTGGTCATGTTCAGTCAAAGCGCTGCTGATGCCAAAACCCGTTTTTTACGTTTTGTCGAAGCAGATGCCGAAGTGATGTACCATTAAGCTCGGGAGGAATTCATTGTAACACTGTTTCTTGAAGTTCCGTTTGCTGATAGGAGTAAGAGGTGCAGGTTATGCGCCTCTTTGTTTTTTAAATGATGGTGATACGATGCCGGTTTGTTTGCCGGTTACCGGAAAATCAGAAAAATTGCATGGATGGAAGTGAGATCATATGGGAAAATCTCTATTAATTGTTGAGTCTCCGGCAAAAGCCAGGACGATTAAAAAATATTTGGGTAAGGGTTTTGATGTTAAGGCATCTGTCGGACATGTGAAAGATCTGCCCAAAAAGGAGCTGGGTATTGAGATTTCCGACGAGGGTGATTTTGCTCCCCATTATGTGACTATTCGCGGCAAAGGCAAGGTGATCAGTGACTTGAAAAAGGCGGCCAAATCAGCCGATGCCGTTTACCTGGCCCCTGACCCTGATCGTGAAGGGGAAGCTATTGCCTGGCATATTGCCCGGGAACTGGGGCGTAAAGAGGGCGTCTACCGGGTTCTTTTCCATGAAATCACTCCCCAGGCAATCAAGGAGGCCTTGAAAAAGCCGCTGGCTATCGATGAGGACCGGGTTAACGCGCAGCAGTCACGGCGGATTCTTGATCGGCTGGTGGGGTATAAAATCAGCCCGCTTTTGTGGAAAACCGTGCGTCGCGGGCTTAGCGCCGGCAGGGTACAATCGGTAGCTGTGCGCCTGGTCTGTGATCGGGAAGCGGAAATTCTGGCTTTTAAACCGGAAGAATACTGGCATATTGATGCTACGCTTGCCGGACCACAGCCGCCGGTATTTAGTGCCCGGCTGCATGCCATAGGTGGCAAGAAAGCGGTGGTTGGCAACCAGGAACAGGCGGATGGTATTGTCAATGATGTTTCCACTGCTCCTTTTACGGTGGCCAAGTGCGAGCAGAAAAAGAGGAAGAGAAACCCGCTGCCGCCGTTTATTACCAGCAAACTGCAACAGGAAGCTTCACGTAAGCTCAATTTCAGTGCCAAAAAGACGATGATGGTTGCCCAGCAGCTCTATGAAGGCGTAGAGTTGGGGGCTGCCGGACCCACCGGTCTGATTACCTATATGCGTACCGATTCTGTGCGAGTATCTGAAAGTGTGCTGAAGGATTGCCGGGCTTATATCAAAACCAGTTTTGGCTCTGATTATCTCCCTGCCAGAGCCATTCATTATAAAAATAAGAATAATGCTCAGGATGCCCATGAAGCTATACGGCCCACATCCATGGAGTATGATCCTGATCAGATTGCTAATTTTTTGACCGCTGAACAGCTGAAGTTGTACCGCTTGATCTGGAATCGTTTTGCTGCCAGCCAGATGGCGCCGGCCGAGTATTTTCAGACGGTGGTCGATATCCAGGCGAGCGAAAACTATCTCTTTCGGGCCGTTGGTCGCCGCCAGACTTTTGCCGGTTTCCTGGCCTTGTATGAAGTGGGGAGGGATAATGGCAATGGCAAAGATAATGGCAAGGAGCAGGACAGGGAGTTACCGCCGCTGGCGGTTGGTGACGTATTAAAATTGGAAAAGATTGAACCCTCGCAGCATTTCACCCAGCCACCGCCACGATTTACTGAAAGTACCCTGGTGAAGGAGCTGGAAGAAAAGGGTATCGGCCGGCCTTCCACTTACGCGACCATTCTGTCAACCATTCAGGATCGTGAATATGTTGAGCTGAAGGAAAAAAAGTTTTCCCCCACTGATCTGGGCTTATTGGTGACGGAATTGCTGAAAAAGAGTTTTCCCGATATCCTCGATGCCGGTTTTACCGCCCAGATGGAGGATAACCTTGATCAGGTGGAAGAAGGAAAATATGACTGGCAGCTGCTGCTGAAGAATTTTTATCAGCCGTTCGAAAAGCGACTGACAGCGGCGGTGGAAACCATGAAAGAGGTTCGGAAGCAGGAAGAGGTTACAGATGAAATCTGCGAGAAGTGCGGAGCCCAGATGGTGATTAAATGGGGTCGCAATGGTAAATTTCTTGCCTGTCCCAACTATCCTGAATGCAAGAATACCCGCAACCTGGCCTCCAAAGAAGCGCCAGCAGATCCGGAGTTGAGCCCGGAAGAGATCGAACAATTGGGCAAGTGCCCTGAATGTGGTAGTGATTTAGCTATAAAAAATGGACGGTTTGGCCGTTTTATTGCCTGTTCCCATTATCCTGAATGTAAATATACCCGTTCTATCGGCACCGGTATTGACTGCCCGGTCGAGGGCTGCAGCGGTGAAATTGTTGAAAAAAAATCACGTAAAGGGAAAATTTTTTATTCGTGTTCACGGTATCCGGATTGTAAATATGCTTTGTGGAACAAACCCTATCCCATGACCTGTCCTGATTGTGGACATCCTTTTCTGGTGGAAAAAACCTCAAAATCCCGGGGGCATTACCTGCAGTGTCCACAGAAAGAGTGCTCCTATTTGGCTGATCTTCCTGAAAAAGAATAACTGCTTTTTTCAGCCTGGGCTATTTGACAACGTATCTTTTCCCGTTTATATTTTTATTGATGGGGCGTTGCATTTTAACCGGCATAAGGAGGATATAATGAAAAGCAGGAACGTCAGTGAAGTGTACCGAAAAGATATGCATTCTAAACGATCCGATCCCTATCTTGATGATAAGCAGCATCCCGAACCAACGATCTGCACTCAATGTGGTATCATCTATCACAAAGGTATGTGGTGGGATGATTTTGACCGGCAGCAGCTGCCAAAAGACAAAGAGCTGTATCGAGTGGTTTGTCCAGCTTGCCGCCGAATCATGGATAAAAATCCGGCTGGTTATCTCTATGTAACTGATTCTGAGTTTGTGCGGGGCCATGAAAAAGAAATTGAGCATTTGATTAGCAATGAGGCTGTTCAGGCGAAATCAGAGCATCCCCTGCAGCGTATTATGACTTGGGAAAAATTATCGCCGAAGTGGGAAATTACGACAACCAGTGACCATCTGGCAGTGCGGCTGGGCAAGGCACTCAATAGTGCTTTTAAAGGGGATTTTGAGATCAAATTTGCCGATGATCAAAAACTGACCCGGGTATATTGGGAAAGAAAGTCTTAAGCGTCAGCAATGGATGGTTTTTTTGCTTGCTGATTGACAAAACAGGGCCGATATTATACCATCGGCCCATTAATTTTGGTGGTACTTAAACATCAGGCGCCAGTAGCTCAGCTGGATAGAGCAACGGACTTCTAATCCGTAGGCCGGGGGTTCGAGTCCTCCCTGGCGCGCCAGTAAATTTAAGAGGGTTATGACGTATGGGTTGATTCCCCACTTGTTGTAACCCCTTCTTTTGCCATAATTTTGCCAAAATCTTTGTGTGGGGGGATGAATGGTTTGGAACCAATGGGAATTTGTACCCTGCCTTTGAGGATGGTCTTGAATTTGATTTGAAAGTGTGCTACTCCGACATCAGTGTTATTGGTGTCTGATTTGGTGCTTTTTTAGCAGGCAGTTGATTTAAGGTTTGCTTGATGTTCACATTAGGCAGTTTTTGCCGTTGGTTTTTGCTGCAATATTATTTTGACGTATTTGTACCCTGTGCGGGAGCTTGCTTCGCACAGGGTATTTTTTTATTAGCTACCAACCTTGAAAAGTGAAAGGGAAAAAAATGAAGCTGGAAACAGTCCTCTATGACCGGGATGGAAAAGTTGGGATTATCAGGTTGAACCGTCCCGAACGGATGAATGCAGTGATTGAACAGATGTACTTGGATCTGCAGGCAGTGCTTAATGATGTCCGGGAGGATGATGGGATCAGGGCGTTGATTCTGACCGGTACCACCTGGCAGCGGCCAAAGGGTGATATAGAGGCTTTCTGTGCGGGTGCCGATCTGAAAAAGCATTCGGCCGGGGAGCGGACTCCCTGGCAGAAACGGGAATATATTTTTCTTGCCCATGAGACGACCAGGCAGTTGCATGAATTCCCCAAACCGGTTATTGTGGCGGTTAACGGTCCGGCCCGGGGTGCCGGTAGTGAGATGGCGTTAAACGGTGATCTGCTGTTAATGGCCGATACGGCAACTATTGGTTTTCCCGAAACCGGCCTGGCAACTTTCGTTGGTGGAGGGGTGACTTCCCATCTGGTAAAACTGGTGGGGATGATGAAAGCCAAAGAACTGGTTTATACCGGCCGGATACTTGACGGTCCGGCGGCTGTTAGTGTGGGGCTGGCAGTTAAATCAGTGCCGTTGGCGCAATTGTTGCCGGAAGCACTCAAGCTGGCCCAGCTGCTGGCCGGGAAAGCCCCGGTTTCCATGGCTTTTGCCAAGAAATTGATTCATAAAGCGCCACTGTGGGATCTGGAAACGGTATTGCTGGCGGAAGCGGAAGCCATTCTGGCCTGCATGAATACCGAAGACTGGCATGAAGGGGTACGATCTTTTACCGAAAAAAGGCAGCCTGACTATAAAGGGAGATAAATCATGGGACTGGAACATGTATTGAATGCAAGTTCGATAGCGGTCGTTGGGGCCTCAAGAAATGAAACCAAACGTGGCTACCAGGCGATCAAGATACTGCTGGATGAGAAGTATGAGGGAAAAATTTATCCGGTTAATCCTCGGGAAGAAAGTGTAATGGGCCTGCCCTGCCATGCGAAAGTATCTGATATCGAAGCTCCGGTGGAAATGGCTCTGATTACCACTCCAGCGGCGAGTATTCCGGATATCCTTGAAGATTGTGGAAAAAAAGGGGTTGCCGGCGCGGTGATTATTGCCGGTGGTTTTGGTGAGCTTGGAGCTGAAGGGAAAAAGCTGGAAAGGAAAATGGTAAAAACGGCGCAAAAAAATCATATCCGCCTGATTGGTCCCAATACCTCCGGGATGATTAACTTGAAGAAACATTTGAATGTGGTGGGTCTGCGAGATGTTCCCCAGGGCAGTATTGCCTTATTGTCACAAAGTGGCAACATGGCTTTGACTTTGATAACGGAAGCGATGATCAAAACCCAGATGGGGTTTTCCTATTATGTGGGGGTTGGTAATGAAGCCGACATCCGTTTTCATGAATACCTGAAATTCTTTACCGATGATCCTGATACCCGGGCGATTTTGATGTATGTGGAAGGGATGCGCAACGGCCGGGCTTTCCTGCAGCAGGCTTACCAGACGACCCGGGTCAAACCGGTTATTATACTCAAAAGTGGTCGCTCAGCCACCGGCAGGAAATCTGCCGGTTCCCATACCGGAGCTCTGGCCGGGATGTCAGAGGTGGCAAGAACAGCTTTCCAGCGGGCCGGGATCGTGGTGATCGAAAACTCTGATGAACTGATGCCGGCAGCCGAAAGCCTGGCTAATTTACCGCCGTTTAAAAATAACAATGTGGTGATTCTGGCAGATGGTGGTGGTCATGCCACCATTGCTGCCGATGAATTGACTGACTTGGGGGTTAATTTGCCGCCGCTCAGTGAAAAGATCCAGGAGAAGCTGAGAAAAATTCTGCCGGCAGCAGCCTCGGTTCGGAATCCCATTGATGTGGCTGGCGGTGGTGATGCCAATCCGGGAATTTTTGCCGACTGCGCTGAAATTATTCTGCATGATCATGAGGTTGGTGGTCTGCTGATGGTTGGTTTGTTCGGTGGCTACAGCATCCGTTTTGCCGAAAGCCTGCGCTTTGTGGAGGAGGATGCCGCCCACCGGTTGGGGAAACTGGTGAAAAAGACGGAAAAACCCATCGTCATGCACAGCCTTTATAATTTTGCCAAGCCCCATGCTCTGGAATTGCTGCGCTATTATAAAATCCCGGTTCAGGATTCGCTGGAGATTGCCTGTAAATGCGTTGGGGTTCTGGCTGAATATGGCGGCTACCTGCGGGGGTATAAGGCAAAGGCCAAGTTTACTTTTACCAAGGGCGAGAAATCAAAAGCCCGTGGGCGGGAGATTTTCGCCCAGGCCAGGAAAGAAGGTCGTAACTCTTTGCTGGAAAATGAAGCCAAGGAGCTTCTCAGTCTGCATGGTGAGGTGGTATGTGTCGACTGTCTGGCAACGTCGGCGGAACAGGCAGTGCAACAGGCAAATGGTATCGATGGTGCGGTGGTGATGAAGATTGTTTCTCCGGACATTCTCCATAAAAGTGATGCCGGCGGGGTCGAACTGAGTTTAGAAACCCCGGATGAGGTCCGGCAGGCTTATAAGAAAATAATGTCGAATGCAAAAAAGTTTAAATCCGATGCCCAGATTAAAGGAATTTTGGTATCTCCCATGGCTGCTGTAGGTCAGGAAATTATTATTGGCACAAAAATTGATGACCAGTTCGGTCCCATTCTTATGTTCGGTATTGGCGGCGTGATGGTGGAAGTGCTGAAAGACGTGGCTTTCCGGGTGCTGCCTATTTCGTCCCGTTCAGCCAGACGGATGATTGACGAAATCAAATCAGCTATCCTGCTTAATGGTTTTCGCGGCCGGCCGCCGGTGGATAAAAAAGCCATCCAGCATTTGCTGCTGGCGGTGTCGGAAATTATTGGTTCATATCCTGAGATTCAGGAAATGGATTTGAATCCGGTGATAGCCTATGAACATGGGCTAAACGTCGTGGATGCGAGAATTATTCTTACTCCTGAGGATGAAACCCGCTGGTAAATGTCCGCAAATTAGGGGAACATTGATGTATCCGGTAACGGCGCTTTTTTTTGATCTTGATGGAACTCTGGTGAATACCCTGCCGGATATTGCCCGGGCGGTTAATCAGTTGCGCCGGGAAAATGGCCGGCCGCTACTGAACTCTGAACAGATACAGGCCATTGTTGGCGATGGAGCCAGAAAGCTGGTCCTGCGGGCCATGGGTGGTGAAAGGGAGACTTGGTTTCAGCGTTTTATGGAGCTTTATGACCGGGATCTGCTCTGTGATTCCAGCTTGTATGATGGTATTGAAACAGTATTGGATTTTTATGATGATAAGATGTTGGCCTGCATAACCAATAAACCGAAGGCTCTGGCCGAACGGGTATTGGCCGGGCTGAATATTATCGATCGTTTTCAGCTGGTTATCGGTCCCGAGGACGTGCCGCAGAAGAAACCAGATCCTGCCGGAATATTTCAGGCTCTGGCACATTTTTCCCTTGATCCCGGTCAGGTGGTGATGGTTGGCGATCACCATGCCGATCTACGGGCGGCGGCGGCCGCCGGAGTTGCCTCTTGTTTTTGCGATTATGGCTACGGCCATGCGGATGGATTGTCTGTTGCCGCCAGGATCGGTAAACCGTTGGAACTTTTGACGTATTTTACTTAAATTAAGCGATTAGCCATTAGCTATTAGCTCAATGAATTCAAGATTTTTTCTCATTTACAGTTTTAACCCGTTTGGTGTTTTAAGTTATTTAGTTAATGCCTTAATTTTACACAGCTAACGGTTAAGAGCTAATAGCTCAGATTAGGTTTTAGTTAGTATTTATCCGAAAACCATTGTTTTTTGATAAATGTTTTCAGCTATCAGCCATCAGCCAGATGCCGCAGGTGCAGGAAGATTAGGTAGTTATGGAATATGTTTTTGTTGTCGGACTGGGGATGATAGTGGGGATTCTGTCAACGGTTTTTGGCCTTGGGGGCGGTATCGTCATGGTTCCGGGGTTGACCGTGGTGGGTATCTCGCATCTGGAAGCCATGGCTACCAGTATGGGAGCCATTATTATTCTGACCTCATGGAATACCATCATGTACTCCTGTAAAGGACTGGTTCGCTGGTCGGTGGTTTTCTGGATCGCTTTTGGGGCGGCGCTTTTTTCCTACACGGCGGCGCGGACAGCCCCCCATCTTCCTGAATCCTGGTTGATTATGATTATGATGGCTTTCTTGTTTTACATCGCCATCCGTACTTTATTAATGAAAAGTATCAAACTGCATAATCCCAAAAAGCGTGGGGCCAGGCTGGTGCCTTTCGGGATCGGTGCGGCCAGCGGAACGGTGGCCGGTTTTACCGGGATTGGCGGTGGTGGTATTACCACCCCCCTGATGCTGGTTTCCGGCCTGGTGGAAAACCAGACGGCGGCTCCAACCTCCAATGCTATCATGATTTTTACTTCTCTGGCCGGCATCTTGTCTTATGCCTTTCATGGTCCTCTGAATTTTCCCCGCGTTGGCCTGGTACATGTAGAGTATTCCCTGATGCTGGCTATGTGTTCGATTTTTGCCTCCCTGATAGGCATGCGGATTAATCGGACAATTTCATTGCGATCGCGGAAGCTGGTTATCGGGGTCGTCCTGCTTTTTGTCACCCTCAGGTTGGGCTGTGAGTTGTGGTGGTAGTTTATGATAAAAATACTACCGGGGATTGGCAGGTAAGGGGAAAATGTTATTGACAGAAATATACTTTTCATCTATGAAATATGACCTTTCACCTCCAATCTGTGATGGGGGTTTTTCTGGTGGGTATAGCTCAGTTGGTTAGAGTGCAGGATTGTGGCTCCTGAGGTCGAGGGTTCGAATCCCTCTACCCACCCCATTTACTCCGATGTCCAGTTTTTACTGCATTTTGCCATACCCTCACGCGCCCGTAGCTCAGCTGGATAGAGCGCCGGACTTCGAATCCGTAGGCCGGGGGTTCGAATCCCTCCGGGCGTGCCAATGATATCAAACACTTATGGCTTTTTGCCGTAAGTGTTTTTTATTTTAGGGGATTCAGCCGGGCATTGTTTCTTCATCCATTGTTCCATTCGTAAACTGATGACTTCTGTTTCATCCAATTCCCGGTAAATTTTTAGTTTATCCTGCCGAAAGTAGTTTATCAGTTAGTGCTGTTGTTCTGCGCATTTCATTTGTCGTTATCTTTTATGGTTGGCACTCCTGCCGTTAATTCAAACATTTGTGGGGAGTTTCATCATTTTCTCACAGTAAATAAGGATAATAATTTGGTTGCCCAGGATTGGCGATACTACCGCCTGTTAGTTGAGAATGTGGACAGCATCATTTTGCGTCTGGATCCCCAGGGAAAAATTCTTTACCTTAACCCTTTTGGTGAGCGTTTTTTTGGTTACGAGGCAACGGAGATTCTCGGTAAGTCTGTCTTGGGGACCATTGTCCCGCTGAAAGACAGTAGCGGTAAAGACCTGCAGGATATGATTAATGATTTGCTGCGGCAGCCGGAACATTACCAGTGCAATGAAAACGAAAATATATGCAAAGATGGCAAGCGGGTATGGATATCCTGGACCAATAAGGCCTTTTATGGGAAGTCTAGTGAGCTTCAGGAAATCTTTTGTATCGGCCATGATATTACCGACAGTAAACGGGCGGAAAAAGAGCTGCTGGAATCGAAAGAAGAGCTGGAAAAAAATATAGAGGAAAAGAATATTGAGCTGTTGATCACTAATGAGGTGCTTGAAGCTGAAAGGGTTGAGCTTCTGCGGTCTCAGTCAGAACTTAAGGAGAGTAAAGAGTGGTTGCGCATCCTGATAGATGGCATTCCTGATATTATTTGTCTGAAAGACGCGGCCGGCCGTTGGTTGATTGCCAATCAAGCCTGTCGGCAGCTGTTTCAACTTACCGAAGAAGAGTATTTAAAAAAGTCAAATGAAGAGTTGGCCCGTATTCATGGGCATTTCAGCCAGGTGTTCCTGGAGGGAAAAGAAATGGGTGAGCTGGCCTGGAAACAGGGAAAAGCCTATCGACGGGAGCAGGTTATTAAAACAGTTTCTGGCGAAGAAATTATTTTTGAAGTAGCTAAAATACCGGTTTTTCATCCTGACGGTTCCCGGAAAGGCCTGGTAAATATCGGTCATGATGTTACCGCGGTCAAACAGGCGGCTAAGTCATTAGAGGAAAGCGAAGAAAAATACCGGACGGTGCTGGAATCCAACCCTGATCCGGTCGTGGTGTATGACCGTGAAGGCCTGGTTGTTTACCTGAATCCTGCTTTTACTCGGGTTTTTGGTTGGACGATGGAAGAGCTTCAGGGCCGCAAGCTGGACCATTTTGTTCCGGAAGAAACCTGGCCTTTGACCAGGGTAATGATTAAAAAAGTGCTGGCTGGAGAAAATTTTTCCGGTCATGAAACCAAAAGGTTTAACCGGGAAGGTGAAAAGATCCCAGTCAGTATCAGTGGGGCTATTTATCATACGAAGGAAGGTGATATTGCTGGCAGCGTTATTAATTTGCGGGATATCAGTGCCCAGAAAGAGCTGGAAGCGAAGCTGCAACGGGCGCAGAAAATGGAAGGTATCGGCCTGCTGGCGGCCGGGGTGGCCCATGATCTCAATAATGTGCTGTCAGGCCTGGTGACCTACCCGGAGCTTATCTTGCAAAAAGTTGCTCCGGATGACCCGTTGCGAAAGTCACTGTTGATTATCCAGCGGTCGGGTGAGAAAGCGGCGGCAATTGTTAACGATCTTTTGACCCTTGCCCGCCGGGGGACCGCCACGGAAGAAGTTGTCAATTTGAACCGGATTATTAATGATTATCTGGAAAGTCCTGAATTTGAAAAGCTGACATCATTGTATCCTGATATAAATCTGATGCTCAAGCTGGCACCAGATTTATTGAATATGATAGGTTCTCATCTTCATCTGATTAAAACGGTCATGAATCTGGTGGTTAATGCCATGGAATCAATGTCGGCAGCGGGAACCTTGACTATTGAGACCGGGAATTGTTATGTAGATGGAACCGAAAAAAGTTTTGCGGGAGTGGCTGAAGGTGAATATGTTGTCTGTAAAGTGACGGATACCGGAACCGGTATCCCCGAAACAGATATTGAAAAAATTTTTGAACCGTTTTATAGCAAGAAGGTCATGGGGCGCAGTGGTACCGGCCTGGGTATGGCAATCATCTGGAATACTGTCCATGACCATCGTGGACATATTGACGTCCAGAGTGATGAAGGTAAAGGGACGACCTTCTCATTATATTTTCCGGCTACCAGACAACAACTGTACAAGAGTGCCGGCATAATCTCTGCTGATGAATATGCCGGCAAGGGAGAGCATATCCTGGTGGTTGATGACATGGCCGATCAACGACAGATTGCTGCTGAAATGTTGCAGAGCCTGGGGTATAAAGTAACAGCGTTGGCCAGTGGCGAAGAGGCCGCTACATACCTGGAAGATAATGCAGTTGACCTGGTGATCCTGGATATGATCATGGATCCCGGTATCGACGGCCTGGAAACCTACAGACGAATCAGTGCCGTAACTCCCGGGCAGAAGGTTATTATCGCCAGCGGCTATTCTGAATCAGAACGGGTTAGGGAGGCTCAGCGGCTGGGTGCTGGTGCCTATGTGAAAAAGCCTTATCTGCTGGCGAAAATCGGCCTGGTAGTTCGTCGGACCCTGGATTCATAGTAAGGAGAAACTATGCCGTCAGCCAATAAATGTTTTCTGTCCGGGTTAGTGTTCTGTCTGTTTTTGATTTTTTTTCTCTCCCCGGCCAATCTCATGGGTGCAGAAGCTGCTCCAGAGATGGTAAAAGTGCCGGCGGCAGAACCGGAAACAGTCCCGTCGACAGTCTACTATACTTTTATGGTAGTTGATGAACATAGTGAAATTGTCATTCAATCAGATGGTATTATTGAGGATTACCATACTTTTTTTCTGGATGCTCCACCCCGTTTGGTTATTGATGTAAAAGGGAAGAAATTACCGTTGCCGACAATGCGTAAAGTTGTTGACCGGGCAGAATTGTATCGTATCCGGGCGGCCCAACGGCAAGGAAAAGTCCGCTTTGTTTTTGATCTGCCACTGAAAAGGCAAGTAGAATATCAGGTTGTGCGGGAATCAGAATGGCTGAAGGTAATAATCAAAGATATTGAAAAAAAGACTGCAAAAATTGAATCTTCTCCACCCGCTGAAATTACGGAATCTATTGATAAACCCGAAATTATGCC
>DQWO01000126.1 GCA_011042595.1 Pseudomonadota bacterium | reverse complement strand
GAGGGTCGGTTCGATGAAAGCCCGAATGATATCGGCCACCTGTGGTATTTTTCCCTGCTGCAGGGCTTGTTCGCGGACTGCTTTGAGGTTTTCCTGTCTTGTCTGGTTGAGGGGAGTCAGGTGGTATTCAAAGATGGCTTTCAGCAGGGCTTCTTTTGAACCGAAATGGTAGTTGACAGCGGCCAGGTTGACGTTGGCTTCTCCGGTGATTTTCCGCAGCGAGGTATGGTGGTAGCCGTGGAGGGCAAAAAGTCTTTCAGCCGCGTCTAGGATACACTGTTTGGTATTTTTTTCAGCCATGGTTTTCTTTGGGTATTTTTGCATTAATATATTTATACAAACGTTTAAAACAGATGTATGAATAAGTCAAGGAATAATTTACTAAAACTTTATTCCTTTCAGACGAAATCTACAGCAGGGTGCTTAATCAATAGATGGAGAAGGCTCGATGAATAAAAACAAATTGATAAATCTCTCTTCCACGCAAATTTTGGATTTCATGAATGATGGTGTCTATGTTACCGATCGTGAACGCAATATTTTGTATTGGAATAATGCCGCCGAGCGCCTTGTTGGTTGGGCATCCGATGAAATAGTGGGTCGAAGCTGCTTTGATAATCTGTTGTGCCATGTTGATAAAGATGGACATGAGCTTTGTGGCAAGGAACATTGTCCGCTGCATCGGGCCATGGTTACCAATAGCAGTTCCACCGTGCCGATCATTGTCTTTGCCCAGTGCAAAGACGGGACGCAAATTCCCCTGCAGGTCAGTGTCGCTCCGATTACCGATGAGTCTGGTGCGGTGATCGGTGGAGTTGAGACCTTCAGGGATCTTTCTTTATTGATGAAAGATCTGAAACGGGCAAAAAATATCCAGAAACAATCGTTGAGGTTGCCGGAGAACAATGATCCCCGGGTCACTTTTACCGTTCATTATGTCCCCTTTGATGTTGTCGGGGGAGATTATTATACCATTGAAAAACTGGACGACCATCGCTATGTTTTCATGCTGGCGGATGTGATGGGTCATGGAATTCCAGCGGCGTTGTACACCATGCATCTCCATGGTCTGTGGACCGAATGTCGGCATTTATTTGCTGCCCCGGCGGAATTTATGGCTGAAGCAAATCGTAAACTCTGCAATCTGGCGGAAGATGGAGATACGTTTGCGACCGCGGTTTTTGGCCTCATTGATCTGGACCGGCAGCAGGTGCGTTTTTCCAATGCGGCCAGTCCTCCCCTGATTGTCAGTCGCAAAAATGGGGGGCTGGAAAGCTTTGAATCCCCTGGTTTCCCCCTGGGGCTGATGAAAAATATGGATTATGAAGAAACAAACATTTCTCTGCATCCCGGTGACTCACTGCTCTGTTTTACCGATGGGGCGATTGAAGTTCGTGACGCTGAACACCATGAATTGGGTCTTTCCGGTTTTATGGCCTTGCTGAAAAAGATTGGCTATCCTGACAGCAAGAGCGAAATGGAAAAGATTGAAGAGAAATTACTTCAATATTCCAATAGTATACGGTTTGAAGATGACCTGACTATGTTGTCCATCAAGCTGACAGAGTAAGTCCATTATTTCCTGCCTATCGGTTAGTCCACTCAGGTGCTAACGGTAAACTTTTCACCGCCTCACATCGTCAGTATCCAGTAAACAACAAATTATTCACTGGACAACCAGCATCTTCAGTGAGGGTGACGATGGGAGGAGGAAGACATGCAGAAGAAACAATTATTGATTCGGATTTTGGTGGCGGCATTTTTACTGGCTGGCTTGGTATCCTGTGCTTCTACACCCGGCTACTACAATACCCAGAGGGGCGCGGCCATCGGTGCTGGAATTGGTGCTCTTGCCGGGCAGGCTATCGGCAGAAATACCGAAGGAACTCTGCTTGGCGCCGGCATAGGCACGGTGGCCGGGGCTATCCTTGGCAACGCGGTTGATCAGGATCAGCGGATGAGTCGGGAAACTATATATCATGACCGACGGGCTGAAAACTATGGTTACCGACAGAATAGATCGTGCAATGATTATGATCATCATGGCTACGATGATAATGATGGGACGTATGTGGAAACTATTCCCGGACCCGTGGACCAGCATACCAATTGCCGCAAGGTAACCAAACGGGTATGGGATAAAGGGGTTCTGGTAAGTGAAAAAGTGGAAGAAGTGTGCGAAGGGGAAAAATACAGCCGTGATTATTGATGATTGTAGCCTTGTGGGATAGCGGCAATATTAACCGTGGAAAAGAAAATCAAAATAACTTGCTAAAATAGTCGGAAAAGGGTATTTTCCTGTTCGTTCGAGGTTTTTCAATGAAAGGTGCTCATGTTTGCCTGGCTGGCTCGCTTTCGAAAAACTTTTCAGGATTCTTAGGAACAGGCAGGAAAAGTGAGTTGAAAATGAAAGTATCTTTATATGTCAAAATAGGCTTGGTTTTGATGGTCTTCATGCTGGCGCCTTTGTCAGTCGGGGCCTTTCCTTCAAACAAGGCGGCCCAGGGGCAGTCCGCGCAGCAGGTGAACGCACCCATTCACGGAAAAATAGTGGAAACCATGGATAGCGGTGGCTATACGTACGTACTTCTGGATACCGGCAGTGAAAAGCTTTGGGTGGCAACTCCGACGATGAAGGTGTCAGTGGGGCAGGTAGTGGATTTGTCTCAGGGGATTGAAATGGCCGGTTTTACCAGCAATACCCTGAAGCGGACCTTTGACCGGATTATTTTCTCATCCGGTAAGGCTGCCGCTCCCGGGGCCGGGATGCCCAAAGCCGGGATGAAGGAAAAGTGTGCTCCGGGAAACTGTCCCATGCCACCTGAGATGGCGGCAAAAAAGATGCCTCATAGTGGTTCACCGGCCCTGGAAAAGGCCGCCGTGGTTGCAGTCGAAAAGGCCAGTGGGGCCAATGCCTTTACCATTGGTGAATTATACGCCCAGAAAGACAAGCTTGATGCAAAAAAGGTGCGGGTCCGGGGGAAAGTAGTGAAGGTCTCCCAAAATATCATGAAAAGAAACTGGATTCACCTGCAGGATGGTACCGGCGATGCCGCCAAGGGTACATATGATCTGACAATAACCTCAGAAAATGCACCGAAAGTGGGTGAGGTGGTGGTAGCTGAAGGAATATTGCACCAGAATAAAGATTTTGGTGCTGGCTACCGCTATAAGGTGATTTTGGAAGAAACGACTTTTCAGTAAATAGCCGGTATCAGTGACAATATAGAGGATGCACCATAAGGCCGCCTGTAAGGGCGGCCTTTTTCTTGCCTCAAGGCTGGCAGTCCCGGGCAAATTTTTCCGCCTGCCGCTGGTAGATCTCCAGTTGTTTTGGCTTTGCTGACAGGACTTTTTGCTCCAGGTCCAGGGCAACGCAGGGAAATCCCCGGCGCCAGTAACCTTCTGCCAGGGTGTCGAGGATATGGGGTGCCGGCTTGATGGCCGCCGCCTCTTTTGCCAGGCGGAAACCACGTTCAATATTCTGGATTTGCGGATCAGCTGCAGTCAGCAGCAGCCAGGCGAAATTATTCAACAGCTCCGGCCGCTTGCGGTCCAGTGCCAGAGCGGATTCAAAACAATCCCGGGCCGGCTTTAACTGCTGCTCTTCAAAATAGAGTGATCCCAGGCTGATAAAGGCATTCACCTCATTGGGATGTTCCCGGCAGTAGTTTTCCATGACTTTGATCAGGAAGCGATTGTTCAATGACTGCTGCAAATTTGCGGTGTTCAACTGGGATCCCAGCAGGACGAGAGAGGAAACGCAGATGATGAAAACCAGCAATGCCGCTTTCACCTTGCGTCGATGCCGGTTGATAAGTGCTGGATTTTCAATGCATTTACGCAAATAATCGATTCGTTGGGGAATGTTATAATGATGCCAGTTTGCCCGCTGGCCGAAATCGCCAATCAGCCAGGCAAGTTTTTTGAAAGCGCTGATCAAGGGTTCAACCGTGCCCATGGCGGAGAAAGCATAAAGATCGGCTTCTCGTTCAAAGTTTCTAAGGAAATAGCCAAAAACAAAGCGGAAATACAGCAGGTAGATCAGCAGCAGCGGAATCGTGGATGCCAGCGAAATAATATTCGCCTGCTGATGGGGAGAAGATAAAAGCAGATACTGTATCAGGCTTGTGGTCAGCAGCCAGCCGATCAGGAGCTCAAAAAAAGCATAGTTAAGCAGGAAGATACTGAGAAAAAAAAGCAGAAATACCAGCAGGTGATGTCTCTTGACATGACCGATTTCATGGGCAATGACGGCGTTGATTTCTTTCGGGTTGAGGATTTCTATCAACCCCGGGGTAATCAGCAGGTAACGGCTGAAAAAATAAGGGCCGATGACCGCGGCCGTAACTGCTCTTCCTTCGACCGAAGGCCAGAGCATGATCTCTCGATACTTTACTCCCTCCCGGGCGCAAAAATCGGCTAATGATGTACGCAGGGGCGAAGGTGGCATGGGTTGACATCCCCATAATTTGACCATCAGGGGCGGGGCGATGGCCGAGAGAATAAGGAGAAAAAAAGCGAAGAAAGCAATATCTATGGCTGGCGACTGCAGGAGATGCTGGAAAAGCTCCGGGGCTAAAAGCTGGATAAGATCAGTAATTCCCATGATTGCCAGCCAGGGGGCGATGATGCCGAGAGCGAAAAACAGTTTCCGGAAGCAGTAGGTTGAGCGGTTTTTTTCAAAGGTCAGCAGTTTGCTGAAAACCTTGTGGGCGTGTTCCCAGATGATGAGCTGGTAGACAAGGAAGACAGAGAAAGCGATGAGATTGTTCAATGCCGAGCCGTGTGAAACCAGGGGAAGTGTGGCAATCACTGATTTGATGTTGACCATGTAGACGGTCAGGATATAGGCGGCCACCGCCAGAATATTGAGTTGAGTAATGCTGCGGTCGTAAGATAGGGGAAGCTGTTCAGCCGTCATTTTATGGTTTCGAAATCGGCTGATAATCGCTGAAAATCTGATCCTGGTTATCAGGGTAAACAGGAGGTAGAGGGCGGCTTGCAGGATGAGAGTCTGGGCGATGGTAAAGTTGGGGCTCTCCGGCGGCACCTGGGTGCTGTACACCAGGATAATGACAATATAGATGATAAAAGAGTGATACATGACGCATTGACCTTGATGTTGTCGTAAAAAACACAAAACCGATGGCACAGTAAAAGCTTCATATTTGAGGCATGCAAAACCTGAGTCATGAGGCGTACTTTACCGTACGTTGCAATGACGAAGGTTGCAGCATAACAAAGAAGATGGAGCTTTTACGAAGCCATCAGCCCTAATTGTCTCTGATATCGCCGGTATTTGAAAGCTGGTTGGTTACTTCCTTCCCATTGGGATAATAGATGAACAGGTGAAACTGATATGACGGGTAATCTGTGAGGTTTTTATCGGTTTTTCCAGTGCCGGTTAGCCTTTTTACATTTTCAACAAACTGCCTGCCCAGTTTCAGGGCATAGGCCGGTGGAGTGGACTGGTCAACCAGCAGGGCCAGGGACAATTCATTCCCCTGTTGATTGATGGCTGCATCACCCACCAGGGAGTGGGAAGTTATTTCCTGAACAACCTGATTTTTGATCTGGATAGAAATAACCGGGATGCTGAGTGATGAGCTTTTTGATTGAATAACTGGCTGATGGCCGGTCCCCCAGAGGATCAGGAGCATGATTTCGATCAGGACTGTAACCGCTATGCTTATGGCCAGTGGTCGAGAAGTGATTAATTTTTGCAACCTGATTGTCGTGCTTTTGGTTGCTGGTTTGGGTTTGAGTTGAACTGCTGGTTTGTCCGCCATAACTTCAGATACCGGTGGCTTTTCAGCTTGGGGTTCGATTTCATTTTTTTCTGGCAGTAATGTGGCTTCTGGTGTTTGGTCCTGTTCCTGAATCCTGGCATCTTCAGGGCTCAGGAAAAAAACCTTATGGCAGGATGGGCAGCGGACAAAACCTCCGGTTGCCGGAATCTTTGATTCGTCTATTCGGCATCTGGCCTGACAGTATTCGCAGTTTACTTTCATCGAAAGTCTCCGGGGTCTGTCTTTATCTGATGGCTTGTTTTGCTTGTAATTTGGCATCAATCAACTGCCGGTGTGAAAGCTGCAGCAGGGTACCCAGTTTGTGCATCAGGTGATCCTCATGCTGCTCCAGGATGCCATCGGCATAGACGATCTGCCAGATATTTTCAAGTAAGCGACACTTTTCTTCCGTTGGCCAATGTCTGTTGATCAGGGTGGCGACAGGATAGATATCGAGACTTTCGGTCTGGAGTTCCCGGGCCTTTTCAATCAGTTTATCGCTGTCGGCGTCGGACAGGGAAAACCGCTTCCGTATGATGGTTTGAATTTGCAGCTCCTCCTGGGGCTGAATGGTGCCATCGGCCTGGGCGACCTCCAACAGCAGCATGCAGGTGGCCAGTTGCAGCTCATCTTCTACTGTCGCTGTATCTTCTTCTTCCCGGATATTTTGGGTCAGGATATTTTTGAAAAGTTTAAGCATTTATTCCTCTTTTTCGACTTTTTTTTGATTTAATTTACCAAAGATTGAGCGCAGCCAGGTTAAAGCGGTCAGGTTGGCGGCAATGCCACCACAAACCATGGCTGCAGCAATGGATAGGTAACTGAAATTCAACAGGTAGACAAACACATATGCCAGGGGAATAGCAACTACAAAAATTCTGATAAAATTCATTGTAATTCCGGGCAGCCCTAATCCCATCCCCTGCATGGCTCGATTGGCAGTGATATTGACTGCCATCAGCGGAAAGGTGAAAACCTCGATTCTCATATAGGCTGCTCCGATATTCAAAAGGTCCTCCCGGGAGGTGAAGATGCCCAGGAATTTGGTTGGGAAAATAAAAAAAAGTATTCCCATGCCCAGGGCGTAGATAATGTTTACCTTCAGGGCAAAATGAAAAGTTTTAATCAGCAGGGGGAATTGTTTTGCTCCGTGAAACATGCCGGTCAGGGTCAAAAGCGCGATGGCGGAAGCGACCAGGGGCATGACCACGGCGCTTTCGAGACGGGATGCCATGCCGAAAGCCGCCACATATTCGGTGCCGAAATGGGCCATGAACCGGTTGAGAAACATGATATAAAATGCCATCAGCAACATGGTCAGGCTGGCGGGGATGCCGACCTTGAAAATTTCACTTATGGTAGCCAGCCGGCCGGAGAAATGCTTCAGGGAAAGTCGTAATACTGATTTTTTTCGCAGATACCAGGTGAAAAGCAGCAGGCCGCATCCCTGGGAAATAATGGTGGCTATGGCCGCTCCGGGAACCCCCTTCTTGAGGACAAAAATAAACAGTGGATCAAGAATTATATTCAGCAGCAAGCCGCTGATCTGCACTTTCATCGGGGTAAGGGTGTCGCCCTGGGCGGTGAAAATGCTGTGGATGGCGTAGGAAGAAAACATGAAGAAACAGCCGGCGGCAATAATATTCATGTAGCTGACCGCGAGCTCGAGTACTTGTTCCCGCGCTCCCAGCAAGTGGAAAAGTGGCCGGGACATCCAGAGAAAAAGGAGAAAGAGACTTAAGGCGGATGCCAGGGAAATGCCCAGCCCATGCATGGCGCTGTTTTCTGCCTCTGTTTTCCTCCCCGCGCCCAATTGCCGGGAAATGAGCGAATTCAACCCCACTCCCATGCCGCTATTCACCGAAACTAGAATAAAATAGAGTGGAAAGGAAAAAGTCAGCGCCGCCAGTGACGCGGCTCCCAGGCGGCCGACAAATATCATGTCCACCATATTATAAGTGGTTTGCACCACCATGGCGGTAATGGTGGGCAGCGCCAGTTTGAAAAGGGCTTTTCTCGGATGCCGGCTGAATTCTTCGAGGCGGTTGGAGGTTGTCATTGGGATGTCAACCCACAGGAGTTGGGGGATGGGGATGTTTTAAGTTCCATTTTACCTCCTTCATAATTGTATTTGATCGTATTGTCCAGTATGTTTATCAACAGCTGGCGTATTTTTTCCTGGCCGCCGGTACTGTGGCAAGACAACCCTTGACAGGAAAATTACTAGAGAGAAAGGTAGCAAATGCTCTACGAAGAAATGATGAAAGTCAAGGAATTGTTATCCAATGAGTTTTAACTCGCCAGGTCAAAGAAACAAGCTGGTGATTTTTTATCGATGATGCCTGAAAATTAAGCAAAATAATAGAACGATAGATTCAAAAACCAGACATATCATAATTACTATATTTGAATGTCGCCTTTATAGTCCATCGGGCAATATTGTCTCTACGATTATTACAGACAGGTATTGCCAAGAGTAGCCAGAAAAACGCTGAGTAAACGATGAGTTAGGTTTATGGAAGATTGATTTCCGCAGGGCCGTTGGCTCTGGGTTAATGGTTTATTGATGAAGAATGAACCACAAACGGCATTTTATGGCATGTTTGTTGCTGCAATGTATTTTTTGGTCATAATATTATTCAGGGCTGGTAAGGAAAATATTGCTTGTATCATCCATGGGATACTGGTAAACGGACTGGCAAAAGTTTGTCTGAACATGAGGAGGGATTATGGAAAAATGGTATTTGGCGGTGCGCATTTTTGGCGTAGGTTTTTCATGTGTGTTTCTGATTTTGGGTATATTGGTAGTTTCCCTTAAAATATCTAATGCTGTCCTGAGTCACTTTCCTTCTCCCCAGGGGAAGAAATAATTACGTTAAGAAGAAAATGAGTGGTTTGAAAATCCTTTCGTTATATTTATGAGGTGAGTAATGGAGTCTTTGCTGCATAAGTTATTGTTGTCAACCGGCATTTATCATTTAACCTTTGGTAATGTGATCATGTGGCTGGTGGCCTTTATTCTGATTTATCTTGCCATCAAGAAAAAATATGAACCCCTGTTGCTGGTTCCCATAGGATTTGGCATCTTTGTGGTCAATCTGCCCATAACTCATTTGATGGAAGCCCATGGTATCCTTGGAGTGTTCTATCATTATGGCTTGGAATGGGAGATTATTCCGCCGCTGATTTTTCTCGGATTGGGAGCCATGACGGATTTTGGTCCCCTGATTGCTAATCCCAAAACCCTGCTTTTGGGAGCGGCGGCGCAATTTGGCGTTTATATTGCTTTTTTTGCCGCCCTGTCGATGGGTTTTACCATTCCGGAAGCATGCTCAATCGGGATCATCGGTGGCGCCGATGGGCCAACCACTATTTTTACGACGGTAGCCTTAGCTCCTCATCTGTTGGGGGCTACAGCGGTGGCGGCCTATTCCTATATGGCCATGGTGCCGATAATTCAGCCGCCTATTATACGCTTGTGTACTACCAAAAAAGAACGCCTTATTCGCATGCGGCAATTGAGACCGGTGAGTAGCAGACAGAAAGTTATCTTTCCCTTGCTAACCTGTCTGCTGATTTGTCTCTTTGTACCGGCTTCTGCTCCTTTGATGGCCATGTTTATGTTGGGGAATTTTTTCCGTGAGTCCAAGGTTGTTGAACGGCTGTCATCCACGGCTCAGAATGAGTTGATGAATATCGTTACCATCTTCCTGGGGCTGGCGGTCGGTGGCACCATGAATGCAGAGAATTTCCTGACCCCGAAAGCGTTGCTGGTTTTTGTCATGGGTCTGGTTGCCTTTTCCTTCAGTACCTTTGGTGGTATTATGCTGGCTAAGCTTATGAATGTTTTTTCCAAAGAAAAAATAAATCCCATGATTGGGGCTGCCGGGGTGTCCGCAGTACCCATGGCCGCCAGGGTGGTGCAAACGGTTGGTGCCCAGGAGGACCCGCGCAATTTTCTGCTCATGCACGCCATGGGACCGAATGTTGCCGGGGTCATTGGTACGGTGGTGGCTGCGGGTTTGTTTCTCACTATGGCTCGCTAGACCATCAGTAAAAATCCCGCCGGAAAAAATACTTGACCGGTGGGATTTTTTTGTTATATATAATTGCATAAATGCTAAAGTATGTAATTTAGCATGTATGCAAAAAGAATTGTTATAATTCAACTTTCTGGCTTGCATTGCCAGGAATACATTACAGGATGTTCGGGCTTGGCTCATAGCGGTTTTTTAGCGCAATGCAGAAAGTTGAGTTATGACTTTGCTGGGCAGTGGTGAGCCGGAGAAAGTAGTAAAATTTCTTTTCGTACTTGTAAAAGGTCTTTTATGGATGAAAACGGGAAAGCATCTGAGGTGAAAAATCTGGCTGCTGGGATTGATATCTTTCGGATTCATGCCGCCTTTTGTACTATTTTTTCATCTCCCATTCGTTTACAGATTATGGACTTTCTGGGAGCTGGGGAAAAAACGGTTACCGAACTGGCGGAAGAATTGAATGTTTCGCTGGCAAATGTGTCTCAGCACTTGCGTTTGATGCGCGACCACGGCGCGGTGGAAACCCGGCGTGACGGGCGAACAATCCATTATCGGATTGCAAATCAGAAATTTTTGCAGGGAATTCAGATCGTACGGGAAGGTCTGCTGGAAGAATTTAAAAAAAGGGGGGCATTGTAAAATGAAAATTTGTCTAAAGTTAATTGTCGCCATTGTTCTGGTATTCGTTTTCAGCCTGCCATCTCTGGCTGCTTCCGGGGTGGCGCCAGAGAAGGCGGCGATCACCGGTAAAAAAATCGCGGTCCAACCAACTGCAGATCACCGGAAATTCAAGCAGCTTAAAAAGGGACTTGAACGGGGACCGGAGGTTACCAAAGCCTGCCTTAGCTGTCATACCGAGGCTGGCAAACAGGTTCATGATACCATCCATTGGACCTGGAGTAAGAAGAAAAAAGGACAATTAAATAAAATGGGGAAAGCCTATACCCTCAACAGCTTCTGAATTACCCCGATTTCTAACTGGTGCAGGTGCACCAGCTGTCACGCGGGGTATGGCTGGAAGGATGAAAAATTTGATTTTACTTCTGAAGTCAATGTCGATTGTCTCGTCTGTCATGATACCACCGGGACTTATAAAAAATTTCCCACCGATTGTGGTCACCCGGCATATGAAGAAAAAAAGTTCGGGAAAAAGGTTTTTAAGCCGGTAAAGTTAGCTGAGGTTGCTCAGAATGTGGGTTTGCCCAGCCGGAAAAATTGTGGTGCCTGCCATTTCTATGGTGGGGGAACCGATGGAGTGAAACATGGTGATCTGGATTCATCGCTGTTCAGCCCCAATAAAAAGCTGGATGTCCATATGGCTGTCAATGGCCCCAATTTTTCCTGTACCGCCTGTCATACAAACGTTAATCACCATATGGCCGGTCGCTACTCTTCCGATCCGGCCCCGGTGATTCATAAACTGGCGATGCCGAAAGATTATGGTAATCGTATTTCCTGTGAATCATGTCACAGTTCTTCACCCCATAAAGACAGCAAACTCAATGACCATACCGATAAAGTTGCCTGCCAGACCTGCCATATTCCTCGTTATGCCCGGGGAGGGGTTTATACCAAGATGTGGTGGGATTGGTCTACCGCCGGTCGGTTTGATGAAAATGGTAAGATGATTGTCAAACGGGCAGCCAACGGAACCATCGCTTATCATACCAAGAAAGGCGATATGCGCTGGGCCAAAGATGTAAAACCCGATTATGCCTGGTATAATGGCAAGATGGATTATCTCAGTTTAGCTGATTCTTTTGATGATAGTAAACCGGTTTCATTGAACCGGCTCGAAGGCAGTTATGATGATCCGAAAGCCCGGATTTTCCCATTTAAGATATATTTGGGCAAACAAGTCTATGATCCCGCCAGAAAAACGCTGGTGATTCCCAAGCTCTTTGGCAAGAAGGGCAGCGGAGCTTACTGGGCCGAATATGACTGGAACAAAGCGGTTGCCGCCGGTATGCGGGAAGCCGGGGAACCATACAGTGGCAAAATCGGGTTTGTGGAAACCAAAATGTTCTGGCCCATCACCCATATGGTGGCCCCCAAGGAAGAATCTCTCACGTGTGACGAGTGTCACAGCCGTAATGGTCGCCTGGCCGCTTTAGCCGGTTTCTACCTGCCGGGACGGGATAAATCGGATTGGCTGGATACCCTCGGTTGGATTATGATTCTGCTGACTTTGGCCGGAACGATTATCCATGCGGCGATAAGGATGGCTAGCCGGAATAAGCAGAAAAAGGAGCAGATAAAATGAAGATGAAAATTCAGATGTACGCGCGTTTTGAGCGGTTCTGGCACTGGCTGCAGGCTTTCCTGATCATAGTGTTGCTGATAACCGGATTTGAAATTCACGGAGTGCTGAAACTGCTGGGATTTGCTAAAGCTCATCAGGTTCATATATTCTGTGGCTGGTCATTAATTATTCTCGGTGTTTTTGCCATTTTCTGGCACGCGACAACCGGGGAGTGGAAACAATATGTTCCCACCTTGGAAAACCTGGATAAAATAGCCCGGTACTATGTCTGCGATATTTTTAAGGGAGAGCCACATCCCCACTGTAAAACCAGGGAACAGAAGCTGAATCCCCTGCAGCGGCTTGCCTACCTGGCTTTGAAAATTTTTATCCTGCCGCTGCAACTGCTCAGTGGCCTCTGGTATTACTATTATAATCAATGGCCGGCCATGGGTTTGAGCGGCAACCTTGAGACCGCGGCTCTGGTACATACCGCGGCTGCATTTATGGTTTTAGCCTTTCTTGTCATTCACACCTATTTGTCGACCACGGGCGGCACCCTGTTTTCCTACATCAAGGCCATGATTACTGGGTGGGAGGAAGTTGAGGACTGAAGAATAGCAAAGTTCCAGGGCTGTTGAAAATATATTTTTGGCCGGTAGTGATTTTGGCAATTTGCCGAAAGAGCCGCCGGTTTTTTTTGTTTCAACAATATCCTTTATAAAGAGATTGTCATTGCAGAATAACCCCTCGATGTTATATAGTTCCACTTTCTAAAAATCGTGATTTTCAGGAATTTTACTAAGATGGAGGTTTTGACAGTTATGGATGAACAAGGAATGCAGATAGCGCAGGAATCTATTAATACCATCCGCATGCTGGCGGTTGATGCCATCCAGAAAGCTAATTCAGGTCATCCGGGAATGCCCATGGGGGCTGCGCCTATGGCGTATGTCCTCTGGCAGCAATTTCTTCATCATAATCCGGCAAATCCTGCGTGGCCTAATCGTGACCGTTTTATTCTTTCGGCTGGCCATGGATCCATGCTGTTGTATGCCTTGTTGTATTTGAGCGGCTATGATCTTTCGCTGGATGATATAAAAAATTTCCGTCAGTGGGGCAGCAACACCCCCGGCCATCCGGAATATGGACATACGCCCGGGGTGGAAATGACCACTGGTCCTCTGGGGCAAGGGTTGGCTTCCTCTGTTGGGATGGCCATTGCCGAGCGGCATCTGGCCAGTCGTTTCAACCGGCCGGGATTTCCCCTGGTTGATCATTTTACGTATGTTATTGCCGGTGACGGTGATCTCATGGAAGGGATTTCCCATGAAGCTGCGTCCCTGGCTGGAACCCTGCAACTGGGAAAGTTGATTTGTCTTTACGATGACAACCATATCTCCATCGAGGGCAGTACCGAGCTGGCGTTCACCGAGGATCGGATGGTCCGGTTCAATGCCTATGGTTGGCAGACCCTGGTGGTGGAAGATGGCAACGATCTGGAGGCAATTGCCACTGCCATCCGCAGTGCCCGCGATGATAGTAGCAGGCCGTCTCTGATTGCCATCCGTACCCATATCGGCTATGGCAGTCCCCATAAACAGGATACCGCTGATGCTCATGGTTCTCCTTTGGGTGCTGACGAGATTGTCTTGACCCGGGAAAAACTTGATTGGCCGTCTGACGGGGATTTTTGGGTTCCGGAAGCAGTACTGGAGTATTTTCAGAACTTGAGTCGGCAGGGGGCTGAACAAGAGCAGAAATGGAATAAGCTGGTAGAAGGTTATGGGCGTGAATACCCGGAAATGGCTGGACAATGGGAATCCGTGGTAAAGGGGATACTGCCGGCAGGCTGGGAAAAGAACCTGCCAGAATATCCTGCCGATGCCAAAGGCATGGCCACCCGGGTGGTTTCCGGTAAGGTGATAAATGCTCTGGCTCCCGGCATCCCCGCCATGATGGGAGGGTCCGCCGACCTTGCTCCTTCCAATAAAACCGAGATCAGCGATGCGGGATATTTTGCCGCCGGACATTATGAAGGTCGTAATATTCACTTTGGAGTGCGGGAGCACGGAATGGGGGCGGCTTTGAATGGCATGGCCCTGCACGGTGGTATTATCCCCTACGGTGGAACCTTCCTGGTTTTTTCCGATTATATGAAGCCGGCAATTCGCCTGGCTGCGATGATGGGCCGGCAGGTTGTCTATGTTTTCACCCATGACAGTATCGGCTTGGGGGAGGATGGTCCCACCCATCAGCCTATTGAACATCTGGCCGCCCTGCGAGCTATTCCCGGGTTAATTGTTATCCGACCGGCTGATGCCAATGAAACGGCAGCGGCCTGGCAGGTGGCCCTGCAGCAGCGAAACAGTCCTACGGCCCTGATCCTGACCCGGCAGAACGTGCCAACCATGTCACTGGATTGCAACCTTGTCCATGAAGGGGTTGCCCGGGGTGCCTATATTGTCAGTGATCCGGCTACCGAGCAGCCGGAGATTATTCTCCTGGCTACCGGTTCGGAAGTTTCCCTGGCTGTGGAGGCCGGAAAACTGCTGAGTTGTCAGGGGATCTCTTCCCGGGTGATCAGTATGCCCTCCTGGGAATTGTTTGATCAACAACCGGCGGACTATCGTGAAAGTATTCTGCCATTATCAATCCCAATCCGAGTCAGTATTGAAGCCGGGTCAACCCAGGGCTGGCATCGTTATGTGGGGGATAAAGGTATCACCATCGGCATCGATCATTTCGGCGCTTCGGCACCCTCTCAGGTACTTTATAAAGAATTTGGCCTGACTGCCGATCAGATTGTTAAAAATGTTCTGGCGGCACGATAAGTGAGAGTTTTTACGAAACCATCAAGTTTGGGAGGGTGGGCTTATGAG
>DQWO01000281.1 GCA_011042595.1 Pseudomonadota bacterium | reverse complement strand
GGGCGCCGACAAAATTAATCCGGGGATATTCTTCTGCCAGCCAGGCAAGCTTTTCCGGCATGGTATCGTAATCTGGCTGCGTACCAAAATAACTGCTGGCCATAAAAAAAGTATCAAGAATGACAAAAAATTTCTTTTCCCTGCGGTCATTATACTGCTGAATCAGAGCAAACATTTCCCGGGCCCGGCTACCGGTCAATAAAAATCCCTGGGAAAAAGAGCACAACTTAATCGACCGGATACCCACCTCGGCAAACCAGCTAAGCTCTCCGGCAATATCAGGATAATCAGGATGGAGGGTCCCGGCAGTCAGCAGAAAATCATGAACACTGGCCTGAGACCAACAGGAACGGTTGGTGTTGCGAACTTCCGCCGCCGAAGCCGTCGGCAACATCAGGGCGGAGGAAACACCCGCCGCCACCATATCCTGCCGCAAGGCGGCAACGGTTGTTTTTTCGGCCGCACCTTCCACCTGCAGGTGCAGACGCTCCACCATTTCCAGCCGGCGACTGACATTGGCGATAATCTTCGGAGAAAAAATATGAATATGACTATCAATAATCATCAAATCATTGTCAACGGGGACAAATTTCAAATCTGTCCCCACTCAGGCAAGAGCACAGACAACGCTGAAACTATCCTGGATTTATAGAAAGTACCCCATTTAAAAAAGGAGAGCTCCACCCGCATGACCGGTGGAGCTCCCACATTATTGAAGCAAGTTTCCGGCTAAAACAATGACAAGCGTTTATTTATCCAGAGGTTTGCCGAAAATCTGGGCATACAGATCATCATCAATGGTGTGCCCTTCGGCCACCAGCTGCCGGTATTTAATAAAATCAATGGTATCCTTGCCGGTAATCCGTTTGGTACTGAAGGCATTGAAACCCATGTACGCTTCATAATTCATATTTGCTGCCAACCAATGCCGGTTGGGCAACTTCATCTGATCCCAGAAAAATTTCTTTTTCGCCCGGACACTGTCAATGGATTTCATCAGGCAGTGGGGCATCAGGTTGGCAAATTTCCACACCACATTGTTTACCTCCTGATCCAGCAGGGTAAAATCAATTGTGGCGTTCTTGACGTAATTCCGGGCTTCCTTAGCCTCGGCCCCGGTTTTGAATTCACCATAGACGATTTCACCATCTTCAATCCATTTATCGGTTATAACCTGGGGATTGCGCACCCACTTATCACCATCACGGATCACCGGCACCGCCTTGGTTATGACGCCCAGCTGCTTCATTTTATAGGCGCTCCACATCTCACAGGAAACACAGTTCCACATGGCATTTTCCATCGACATATACCAGGGGAGGAAATCCGATGAACCACCATCAGGAGCAGAACCATGCTTTGGTCCAGCCTGACCTAAAATCGCCAGATCGGAACTGATGGCCAGATCATTGGCCATCCCGATTTCCTGGCCGCCGGCAACCCGCATGCCGTTTATCCGACAGATGGTCGGTTTTTTACAGTTTAAAATTGCATCAACCATGCCGTTGAACAGATCCATGTAATCGCCGTATTCCTGGGGCCGCATGGAATAATATTCAGCATATTCTTTGGTATTTCCACCAGTACAGAACGCCATATTGCCGACGCCGGTAAAAACCGCCGCCACGATACTGGGGTCAGCTGAAGCCCGCTGAAAACCGGCAATCACTCCCTTAACCATTTCAGTGGTATAAGAATTGTACTGTTTAGGGTTGTTCAGGATAATCCAGCCTACATACAGACCATCTACCACCTTGCCATCAGGACCCTGCAAAGGCCTTTTTTCAAACATGGTGCAGGGAGCTTCCGTACCAAAGTGAGCATCAAGCCACATTCCATGATTTTTATTACCATCTTCTCTCGGCAACCAATCCAACATAACTTTCACCTCTCTTATCATTAAGGGTTAATGTTGATGGCGCGTTTACTGCGCCATCTATTTTTCAACTTATGCCTGCAAAACATCAGTTTTTGATCAGTTTCGCAAAATTTAGAAATCCGGTTCCAGGACAATCCTTTTCACCGGCGGCACCGCATGGGCTTCAGCAAAGGTTTCGGCAATGGTACTCATCGGCCGGGTCTGGACAAATTCTTCCATATTGATTTTTCCATCCATAACCATATCCAGCACGATCGGATAGTATTCCGGCAGACAACCCCAGGTACCAATAAGCTCGGCATCAAAGGCCATCAACCGGCCGATGGCATACTCAACTTTAGCCATCCCAAAGCCAACCACGATTAATTTCCCGGTAAAACCAAGCAGGCTCAAGGCGATTTCCTGCCCTGGCTTGCTGCCAGTCACCTCAAAAATCTTCCAGCCGAAATTGGGCAGGCCATGTGCTTTACAGAAACTCCTGAATTCTTTTGATATCGCCCGGGCATCTTTATCGGTAGTCTTGATCACGGCATCAGCCCCAAATTTGAGCGCCCGTTCCAGTTTTTCCTGGTTGCGAGCTATACCAACAACCGTCTTCGCCCCCAGCGCCTTGGCAACCTGACCCATGTATTGTCCGACGCCGCCGGTAATCCCGAGAACTATGACATTATCTCCCGGTTGCAGATCAGCTCGCTTTGCCGCTTGATAAGGTGTAGTTGCAGCATCGGCGATGACCGCAAAATGAGATAAGGGAATACCTTTCCTATCTTTAATTTCGCAAAGATCGATGCTGGGAACCGGAATGTGGCTTGAAAACCCACCATAAATTCCGAGACTGTTACCCGGCATTTTCTGATTAAGGCAACGGTTGCCACGACCGGTTTTACACAGCAGGCACTTTCTGCAAGGCATTACCGCCGGGATGATGACTTCCTTCCCAATCCACTTCTCATCTCCGGCAACCACGGTTCCGGATATTTCATGCCCCAAGGTCAGTGGTGGTTTATTCACATTGGGGACCCCGTCGTAGAAAAAACCCAGGTCTGTATGGCATACTCCACAGCCGGCAACCTCCACCAGAACCTCTCCATCCTTCAATTCCGGTACCGGTATCTCAGTCTTTTCCAATTTCCCCGGCGTCACCTCTCCGGTTTCTCTATCCTTCGATGTTGGTTGGACCATCTGCCAGGTTTGGATCATTTTTGGTATATCAGACATAAAGACCTCCTTATTTTTGCCGGTTTTTCCGGCAGCTGAAATTATATTATCTACCTGCTACTTGTTCTGCCATACCGGACTGCGTTTTTCCAGAAATGAACTGAGTCCTTCACGGGCATCGGTATTTTTCATGCAATCGTTGAGATAAAGATCCTCAATTTCATCTAAAGCCGCGGCAAAAGGTTTCCCCAACCCCGCCTTGATGGCCTTCTTGGTGGAACGTAGGGCCGAACCGCTCAGGGAAGTAAAGCGCTTCACAAAGGCTTCCGTTTCTGCCGCCAGTTCTCCTACCGGCACAACCTTATTTACCAGACCACAAGCCAGAGCTTCCGGCGCCCGCATAATCTCTCCACCTAAAATTACTTCATATGCCTTTTTGGGGCCAATAATCGCCGGCAGAGCAGCAGCGGCAATGGGCGGAAAAACCGCCAGCTTAATCTCCGGCTGGCCAATTTTTATATTCTCCGCCGCCAGCACCATATCACAGAACAGCACCACTTCACAGCCACCCCCCAGCACCGCACCTCGCGCTACTGCCAGGGAAGGAATTTCCAGACGATCCAGGCGGCGGAAGATCCCGTGAAAAACCTCGATCATGGTTTCCACCTTGTCATCGGTATGATCAGCCACATCGACACCAACGGAAAATGCTTTTTCCCCGGCCGCTTGAATAACCAACAGTTTAAGCTCCGGACCGGCAGCAAGCACCTGATCAAGGGCATCATTCATTTCCCGCATGGTGGCGATGTCAAGCCAGTTCAATGGCGGCCGATTGATAGTCAGGTACGCTGCTTCATCTTTCACTTCATAGGTAATAAACTGATAATCAGCCATTTCTTTCTCCCGTTTACTCAAGTCTTAGCAATAATTCTGTATACCCTGGACCGTACACCTTATACCGTTCCCTTAAATGTACTGGCCACCATCCACCTTAATAACTTCCCCGGTAATATGTCCAGCGGCATCAGAAGCCAGGAAAGCTACCAGGTTCGAAACATCTTCAGGTTTCCCCGCTTTCTTCAATACCCCTTCATTGATGGCAACCTGTTTGAAATCATCAGGCATGGCCTCACCCATCTCGGTAAGGATAAAGCCGGGAGCAACCGAATTGCTGGTCACCAGATATTTTCCCAGATCCTTGGCCGCAGCTTTGGTCAAACCTATCACTCCACCCTTAGCGGCAGAATAGTTGGTCTGGCCGAATTTACCCCGCAGGCCATTGATGGAAGTAATGGTGACTATTCGTCCGTATTTCTGTTCCCGAAAGATAGGGGCGGTTGCTCGGATAAAATTAAAGGTCCCGGTCAAATCCACATCGATTACCTTCTGCCACTGTTCCGGGCTCATCTTCCAGATAACCCCGTCCCAGTTCATCCCGGCACTGGTGACAATAATATGCACTGTTCCCCAGGTTTCCTTGACCTTTTCCACCATCTTTTCGGCATCGGCAAAGCTGGAAACATCAGCCTGAAAAGCCAGAGCATCACTGCCGGCAGCTTTGATGGCCGCCACTACTTCTTCGGCTTTGTCGGCACTTTTATTATAATTAACCGCTACCTTTGCCCCCTGGCGACCAAGAAGCCTGGCAATATCTGCCCCGATACCCCGGCTGCCACCGGTAACAATCGCTACTTTTCCCGTCAAATCAATCATAATTACCTCTCTTTAGCCTTTAGCCTTTAGCCTTGCTATTTATGATTCTCTTTTAATGATAACCGCCATAGTAGCCCCACCACCACCGCAGATGGAAGCCACCCCCATCTCTTTACCCAAACGCTTTAAAGCATAATAAAGGGTAACAATAATCCGGGCACCACTGCAGCCAGTCGGATGTCCCAAGGCAATGGCCCCACCGTGAACATTGAGATTATCCATATCCAGGTTCATCATGGCCACATTACCCAACACCTGGGAAGCAAAAGCTTCATTAATTTCGAACAAGTCAATATCACCGATCTCCATGCCGGCCCTCTTGAGCACTTTAGGGATGGCAATTCCAGGCCCTTCACCCATAAAGGTGCCATCAACAGCGGCCTGGGTAAAATCCACCACGGAGAAGAGTGGTTTCACTCCCCGTTTATCCGCCTCTTCCCGGGTCATGGCCACCAGCATCGCCGAGCCATCAGTCAAACCACAGGCATTCCCGGCAGTGACTTTGCCATCCTTTTTAAAAGCGGTTCGCAACTTGGCCAGTTTTTCCACGGAAGTCTCGGCCTTGATGGATTCATCAACCGCAAACTGAAATTCCGGTTTTTTCCGGGTTGCCGGTACGGTCACCGGGGTAATTTCCCCGTCAAACCAGCCATTAGTCCGGGCCTGATCAGCCAGTTTATGCGAACGTACTGCATAAGCATCCATATCTTCCCGCTTGATCCCGTATTTATCGGCTACGTTCTCAGCCGTCATCCCCATACTGACCTTGGCAATAGGATCAAAACTGTCTCCCCAGCCATCTTCCAGAGTCCGGTCTCCCATCTTAAAACCACCAAACCGGGCACCCTTGAGCAGGTAGGGAATGGTACTCATGGATTCCATCCCCCCGCACAAAACAATATTATCCTGTTCCATCACAATCTGCTGCACCGCCATGGATACGGCCTTCATCCCGGCGGGACAGGCTTTATTAATCGTAAATCCGGGCACATTCAGGGCACAACCAGCTTTCAGGGCCACCGTCCGTCCCGGATTGACATGGTTTCCGGCCTGCCGGCAATTACCGATGATTGCTTCATCAACTTCATCGCCGTTAACATTAGCCCGTTTCAGCGCCTCACGGGCCGGGAATGACCCCAGATTATAGACAATCATATCTTTCAAGGTTCCACCAAAGCTACCCATTGGGGTGCGAACAGCGCTGACAAAAACCACATCACTCATTTTACGCATTGAATTTCTCCTGAAACTAAAATTGGTTAAAATCTTATTGACATTTCCGGCTGAAAATAACCTTCAAACCACTGATATCGCCAGCACTGCAATGGCCACACTCTGGTTCCCCATCCGCGGCCGGCACATCATCCGCGATATCCAGCAGACATACCTCATGACCCATTTCTTCAAATGATTCCACCCCAAGGCTCAATCTCTCCCCGGCGGCACTGAATCTCCGGCACCATCCTTCCTCAACCAATTGCTCTCCCCTCGTCATCTTAAAACTCCTAATGCAACGCATTACCGTGATAACAAGTGATATTTTTCAGAAATTGACCGGAACCAAAAATACATTAACCAGTCATTAAAGAACATAAGAACCTGAAGAGGGAGGAGACAACTAAACTGATAGCTTGAAAAAGCAATAAACATGCCATTTGGCCACCCCGGCTATCCTGGGATTAGGAACGGTAAGCAATAACGGGGTATATCAACATCAGCAATTCTATCGTTGAATAAATCACCTGAAACCAGAGAGATATCGATTAAAGCATGGCCCGGCTAACGATCAATTTTCACCATCCGAGGTGAATTTCTGCTAAAGAAATTTTCCAAATCACCGAGAATTATCCACTCTTTTCAACCATAGACCGACAAAACCCAAGTCAAGCAATTTAAACAGACCGAAGCTGCCGGGGGCTGGTTCTTAGCTCACTGATCGCTCAATTTACAAAAAACTATTTACAACTCCTGAATACGGTCAAACAATCCCCCGAAGTCTCCGGTACTCATGATGACAACCAATTGCAGCTCATTTGACCGGCTGGTAATCCGGGCAAAAATATCTTCCACATTGGCAGCCGCCACGGCGGGAATTCCCCTGGCGGAGATATCCGCGGCCAGCTGGGCTGTATCCAGCCGCTGATCCTCCCCGATGGTCTCGCCACGGTAAACCGGAGCAATAATAACTTCATCAGCCGCCCCAAAGGCCGCGGCTAATTCATCCTGAAATAAAGCCTGACGGCTGGTTGCCGTACGCGGTTCAAAAACCGCAAATAATTTTCGTTGGGGATAATGTTCTGCCAAAGCCTGCAGGGTTTTATCAATCGCCGTAGGGTGATGGGCAAAATCACTGATGTAAATGCTCTGCGCACTGCGGGCAATAATTTCCTGACGCCGCTTCACCCCGGAAAATGAGGTTAAGGCTTTTTCAATCATTTCCCGAGCAACTCCCAGTTGCCGGGCCAGGAGATAGACGGCCATCACATTTTCAGCGTTATGTCGACCAATGGTTGCCGTTGACAAGGTAAAAGAACGGTTGTCGTTCCCCTGAATAGTCAACCGGGAACCGGTTTCACCGGGCTCAAATCCAACCAGTTGATAATCAGCAGACACCACACTACCATAGGTAACCACCGGGCAGGGGCTGTCTTGAAGCAAGCGGGCAAGACACTGGCTGTCGGCAGCAGCAATAATGATCCCATCCGTTGGCATCCCGGAAATTAATTGCTGAAATTCAGCCTCAATTTCCCCGATATCATTAAAGATATCAACATGATCCATTTCCAGGCCGGTAAGCAGCAAATGACTTGGATGATAATGATGAAATTTAGCCCGGCGATCAAAAAATGCCGCGTTATATTCATCACCTTCCAAAACAAATAGCGACCCTGAACCCAACTGAAAGTTGGCGGAAAAATTATTTACCAGACCACCAATAAGAAAAGAAGGCTCCAGGCCGGCAGCCTGCAATACCCAGGCAGCCAGAGAGGCAGTGGTAGTTTTCCCATGAGTTCCGGCAGCTACCACTCTGACAGATGCTTCCTGCAGAAACTCAGACCATAAAATTTCCGGCAGGGACCGGCAGTTCAAGCCCAGGGATAATGCCTGTTGTACTTCAGGATTTTCCCGGGCAGCCACGTTCCCGACCACCACCAGCTGCAAGTCAGGCGTAATGCGTTCAGCCTGATATCCAGCCATTATACCGATATGATGCTGAGCCAGAACAGCATTCATGGGCGGATAATTTCCCATATCCGACCCACTGACCAGCCAGCCCCGCTGCTGCAGCATACAGGCCAGCGCGGCCATGGCAGTTCCACAGATGCCGATCAGGTGAACCCTGCCCGGCGTTGTATTGTTTGATATCATCCTGATATTTTCCACCGTGCATCAAAAGGGTCACACCTGTTAAGATGTGACCCTGGTTTTCTTCCTTATTCTTTTCCCGGCTCCCTTGACAATCCTATGAACCTGTTTTATCGGCAACCGGTGGGGGAGAAGTCAGCGCCAGAGTCAACACAAAAGCTGCCTGCAGGGCCTCGGTTGGACAGAGGGGAAAACATTCTTTACAGTCCCAGCATTCTTCAGCGGCTATTTCCGGGATGAAACAGATCTCTTTTTTGCTTCCCCGGTCGATAAAGCCGACAGCATGTTTTTTCTTGACCTCGGCACAGTATCTGACACACAGACCACAGTGAATACAGAAAGAGGCCTCTTTTTCGTAGCGATCCCGGTCCGCACCATATTCTCGGGCCAGATCCTGCAGAACAAAAGAGTCCGGGGCATGGGCCAGCAACAATTCGAGAATCGTTTTCCTGATTCTCTCCACCTTCTCCGTTCTGGTTCTTACCACCAGGCCATCTTCCACCGGATAGACGCAGGAAACAACCAGCCTGGTCCGGCCGCGAACCTCCACTTCCACTGTACAGAGCCGACAACCACCGAAAGGCTCCAGTTTTTCATGGTGGCAAAGTGTCGGAATCGAGATCCCCACGCTTTGGGCTGCCTCAAGAATGGTCATCCCGGCTGTTGCTTTAACTTCTTTTCCGTCAATTTCCAAAAGTATTTCACTCATTGTTTTTTACTCTTTTTGATTACAGTTCTCTCTTCTTCAGGGACCGGAGGTGGCACCGGCACACCGGAAATTTTGGTCACGGCAGCAAATTTTGCCGGGCAAACTTCAAAACAGGTTCCACACTTGGTACATTTTTCCTGATCAATGATATGGATTTTTTTCTTGCCGCCGATAATCGCCTCAGCCGGACAATTCTTGAGACAGCGCCCACAGGCCTGACACTTATCCGGATCGATGTAGTAAGCAATCAGCTCTTTGCAGGAGAGGGCCGGACAGCGTTTTTCCTTGATATGCGCTTCATACTCATCCCGGAAATAACGCAGGGTGCTCAAAAACGGGTTGGGGGCACTTTGACCCAGGGCGCAGAGAGCGGCCTCCTTGGCAGTCTCGGAAAGTTCCTCCAACAGTTCGATATCTCCCTCTTTCCCCCTGCCCTCGGTGATATTGGTGAGGATCTTGAGCATCTGCCGCAGACCTTCACGGCAGGGAACACATTTACCGCAGGATTCATCAGCGAGAAAGGCCATGAAATACCTGGCCACATCGACCATGCAGGTATCTTCATCCAGGACAATCATCCCGCCTGACCCCATCATCGAACCGGCCTTGGAGAGCTCATCAAAACCAACTTCCAGATCCAGTAACTCCTCGGGGATGCAACCACCGGAAGGCCCCCCGGTCTGCACCGCTTTGAATTTCTTACCACCGGGAATACCACCACCGATCTTGAAAATAATATCCCTCAAAGTCATCCCCATCGGCACTTCCACCAGCCCGGTATTGGTAATCTTGCCGACCAGGGAGAAAATCTTCGTTCCCTTGCTCCCTTCGGTGCCAAACTGGGTAAACCATTCCGCTCCCTTACTGATAATCAGGGGAACATTAGCCCAGGTCTCGACATTGTTGAGCACACTGGGGCGATTCCACAAACCTTTGATGTTGGAACGAATATATTTGGGACGGGGCTCACCCACCCGGCCTTCCAATGCCGTCATCAGGGCGGTTGATTCACCGCAGACAAAGGCCCCGGCTCCCTGGTGCACGATAACCTTAAAATTAAAACCCGAACCCAGGATATTTTCACCAAGGAAACCCAGCTCCTCGGCCTGCTTGATCGCCAGCATCACATTTTCCACTGCCAGGGGATACTCCTGACGTACATAGATATACCCCTCGCAGGCCCCGATGGCATAGGCACCGATGGTCAATCCCTCAAGAATCGCATGGGGATTACCTTCAAGCAGACTCCGGTCCATGTAGGCTCCCGGGTCACCTTCGTCAGCATTGACAATGACATACTTTATATCTCCGGGAGCGTTCCGGGAACCTTCCCACTTGATGCCGGCGGGGAAGCCACCACCGCCCCGGCCCCTGAGATTGGATTTTTTGACCTCCTCCAGGACCTCCTCAGAACTCATCCCGACAAGCGCCTTGGCCAGGGCGCCATAACCACCAATTGCCAGGTAGTCTTCGATACTCTTGGGATCAATGCTGCCATTGGAGCCGAAAACCAGCCGTTCCTGGTTTTTGTAGAAAGGAATTTCATCTTCATGAACAATCTTTTCACCGCTGTCAGGATCACTGTAAAGCAAGCGCTCAACAATCTTTTTTTCCTTAACGGTTTCAGAAAAAATTTCCGGAACATCCCCGGGTTCTATCTGAAAATAGCAAATCCCTTCAGGATTTTTGACGATAATCGGCCCCCGCTCGCAAAAACCGTGACAGCCGGTTTTCCTGATCTCTACCTGACCTTGCAAACCCTGCTTTTCGATCTCCGCTTCGATCGCTTCAGCCACCCCGGCACTGCCGGAAGCCAGACAGGCGGAACCGGTACAAAGGGTGATGCAAGGTTTATCGGGGTCTCTTTTTGACAGGATGCCCTGCCTGAACTCTTCCAGTTCAGCGGGCGAATTTAATCGCGACATAACCTTATCCTAATTGTAATTTTTTAATACGTCCGCGGTTTCAGCCGGCGTCATCTTACCGTGCGTCTTTCCGTCAATTTCCATCACCGGCCCCAGAGCACAGCAGCCGAGGCAGTTAACCGTTTCCAGACTGAATTTCAAATCCAGATCTGTTTCACCGGGTTTAATGCCGGTCATATCCTCGACCATATCAAGAACACGCTGCGCCCCTCGTACATGACAGGCAGTTCCCACACAAATATGAATTTCATGGCTCCCTTTAGGAACTAAACTGAAGGCCTTATAAAAGGTGGCAATATGTTGTATCCGGGTCATGGGAACCTGCAATTTCTGGCTGACCCGCTTTAATACATCCATCGGGAGCCAATGATGTTCACTCTGAATTTCCAGTAATACCTGGATCAGTGAACTGGGTTCGCCATCATGTTTAGCAACAATCTGATCGATTCTTTCGTTATCCATAACTGCTGACATAATCTTTTTCTTCCCCTAATCCGCTGCCCTGGTATTACTAGGCAAGAACATAGCATTTCCCGTTTTCGTCGTACTTGATCAACCCCTGTTTCGATGAATCACTGATATGTTTTGCTACTTCAGACGGCTCGAGGTCCAGGATTTTAGAGATTTCACCAGTTGAAAGGGGACTCTCATTGAGAAGCAACATCATTTCACTGATTGACAACTTTTCGTTAATCAACTCATCAATCAAGCGGTTGGTATCATCACTGTCAAAAAATTTGTCATACTCCTCTGCCGATTTAACCGGCACTCTCAGCCTCTCCCTCTCCACCAGCTTAATGTAGGGAACCAATTTTCTCACAGCTTCAAGTTTCAGCTTCAATGCTTCCAGGTCAAGACCCTCGGCCTTGCCAAGCGGACCCAATGCCTTAATCTCCCTGGTAAAATCATCAGTAGTTTCTGCCAATAGCGCTCCATCGCTACTGGACATAAACTGGATTCTCAATCTTTCCGGGTTCAGGCCGATATGTTCCATGATCTTCTTACAGATACGCACCGTGCTTAAGGCATCAAAATTTCCCTGGGTCGTATAGTTGCATTCACCCAGCTGGCAACCGCCAACCAATACCCCGTCTTCTCCATTCAGGAAAGCTTTGAGGATAAATTCCAGGTCAACCCTGCCGGAACACATAACCCGAACAAACCTGATCTCAGTTGTATATTGTAGTCTGGAAACTCCAGCCAGGTCAGCCGCCCCGTATGCTCACCAGTGGCACAAGAAACCAATAATTTTTGGCTTGAATTCAAGGTCTGTACTCATTCGTTCTCTCCCACGCTTAAACTGCTGCATCAATTTGTTGTATAATTTTTTCTTTCACAACCGCCGCGTCAATCTGGCTCATAAGCTCTTCATTGGTAAAGTGCTTTAAGACAATGGCATTTGTCGGGCACTTGGCATTGCAGAGACCATCACCCTTACAGAGAACCGGATTAACCCGGGCCTTCCTGCCTTTTGCCGTTTCCACAAATTCTATCGCTTCGTAGGTGCAGGCGGTAATACAGGCTCCACACGATATACAGTCGTCCTCTTTTACCTCGCAAACCGAGCCTGAGGCGGTGACGGTCTCGTGTGAGAGCAAAGTTAAAGCCCGACCGGCGGCACCATAAGCCTGGTTGATCGTTTCCTGTATATGCTTGGGATAGTGAGCCGCTCCACAAAGATACACGCCATCGGCAGCAAACTCCACCGGTTTTAATTTGACATGGGCTTCTTTGAAAAAACCATCCGGGCTCAAAGTTACCTTGAATAATCCGGCAATATCATTGGTAGTAGAGGAGGGAACGACAGCGGCAGCGAGAGAGATAATATCAACATCCAACTCAAGTCGTTTACCTAACACTGGATCCGGAACACTCACTCTTAAAACTGATTTACCACCCGACTGTACCGCTTCAACCACAGGTTTATCTTCCGGCTCATAGCGGATAAACTTTATATCTTTCTCAGCCGCTTCGCGGTAATAATCCTCTCTTAAGCCATAGGTCCGCATATCCCGAAAAAGAATAGAGATGGACATCTCCGGGTTTATTTTTTTCAGCTTCAAGGCATTCTTGATGGCATGGCTACAACAGACCCGACTGCAGTAATTCCGGTCTTCGTTCCGGCAGCCGACACATTGGATCATCACCAGGCTCTCGGCATTAACAATCCGCTCTTCCCCCTTGGCAATCTGTTCTCCCAGTTCAAGATGGGTGAGTACCTGATCATTTTCCCCATACAGGTATTCATCAGGTTGATAGACATCAGCTCCGGTAGCAATGACCGTTACCCCATGTTTTATTTCTTTAACCAGACCTTCGGTCTTCACGGTAGTGATAAAGTTCCCCACATAACCGGAAACATTGGTGATTTCTGCTTCATGAGATATATGGATCAGAGGATTTTTATAAACCTTCCGGATCAGATCAGCCAGATATGTCTGGACATCCATTCCTTCCAGAGTGGTGGGGATCCGGCGCGCCATGCCACCTAAATCTTTATCCTTTTCCAGCAGCTGGACTTCATGTCCCTGGTTGGCGATGGAGAGGGCACAGGTCATGCCGGCAATACCGCCTCCAACTATCAGGGCTGTCTTGTCTACCGGCAGATCAAACTCCTGCAACGGTTCAAGATGGCTGGTCCGGGCTACTGACATCCGGATAATATCCTTTGCCTTCTGGGTGGCCTCATCCTTTTGCTTGGCATGAACCCAGGAGCAATGTTCCCTGATATTGGCCATCTCACAGTAATATTGATTAAGTCCCGCTTCCCGCAGGGTATCCCGAAACAAAGGTTCCAGGGTTCTGGGAGAGCAAGCGGCGATAATCACTCGATTAAGCCCTTTTTCTCTGGCCAGATCGGTTATTTCCTGGGCTGAATTAGTCGCACAGGAAAAGAGCTGTTCCTGGGCGTAGACAACATTGGGTAAGCTCAAGGCATATTCAACTGCCGAAGGAACATTGACCACGCTTGAGATATTGGCGCCGCAATGGCAGACAAAGACGCCTATTCGCGGTTCCTCCCCGGAGACATCCCTTTCCGGTGGATAGATCCTTTCCCGGGCCAGTTTACCGCGCCGGTAGTCTAAAAGTTCACCACATTGGGCGCCGGCACCGCTGGCACTAAAAACCGACTCGGGGATATCCGTAGGACCCTGAAAGGCGCCGCTGACGAAAATCCCGGGCCGGTTGGTTCCTAAAGGATTATCATGAATTTCCTTATTGAATCCGTGAGCATTAAGCTCAATACCAAACGTGTCCGCCACTTCCCTGAATTCAGCCGGAGCATTCAAGCCAACGGAGAGAACGACCATGTCGAACTCTTCCTCTTTGACCCCATCATCAAAAGTAGAATACCTGATAACGACATTCTTGTTTTCGGGGTTTTCTCGATCAATTGAAACATAACTTCTTATAAACTGAACCCCGGGAAGTTGTTCCGCTCGTTGGAAATAGCGCTCAAAATCCTTACCGAAGGAACGAATATCGTTATGGAATATGGTGCACTCGGTATCGGCATAGTGATCTTTGGTCAGGATCACCTGCTTCTGGGTATAGGTACAACACACCCCTGAACAATAGCTGTTTTCACCCTCGGTAACCCGACGTGAGCCAACGCATTGAATCCAGGCAATTTTTTCTGGATGCTTTTTATCGGAAGCCCGCAGGACCTGACCCTCGTAAGGACCGGTAGAGGACAACAGCCGTTCATAATCCATACTGGTGACAACGTTCTGCAGCTTCCCGTAGCCGTATTCACCGTTGATACTGGGATCAAAGGGCTCAATGCCGCAGGAGAGAATTATCGCCCCGACATTGATGTCAACCTTCTCAGTCGTCTGGTTAAAATCTATGGCATCAGCCTGACAGACGCCCCGGCAGATATCACATTTGTCCTCTTTCAGGTAAAGACAACTCTCTTGATCAATATAGGAGACCAGGGGAATTGCCTGGGAGAAATAAACGTGGACGGCTTTATTCTCTGATATATCCTGATTGAATGGATCAGGATATTCCACCGGACAGTACTCGACACAGGTACCACAACCAGTACATTTGTCCTCGATAATGTATCGAGGCTTCTTTTTCAAGGTTACGGTAAAGTTCCCTTCCTGCCCCTCCACAGCGCCAACTTCAGTAAAAGTCAGAACCTCAATATTCGGATGCCGGCCGACCTCGACCAGTTTAGGTGAGAGTATTCACATCGAGCAGTCATTGGTGGGAAAGGTCTTATCCAGTTGAGCCATATGACCGCCGATACTCGGCCCTTTCTCAACCAGGTAGACCTTAAAACCGGCCGTAGCAAGATCAAGTGAAGCTTGAATCCCGCTGACCCCTCCACCAACAACCATCACGTCACCAAAACTACCTTGTCCAGGACTTTGGAAAGATTGTTGAATTATTTCGGTTGGCAATACTTCGTTTCCCACGTTCTATCTCCTCATCACAATAATTGGATCGGAATTGGATTTAACCAACAGCGAGCAACGCGAACTTTGCTTCGCCCTCTTCGAAGGGGACAGAGCTAAAGATCTGTCCCCAGCCTGTGGTTCACTTAAAGAATATCGCTGATAATTTCGGTAATATCCTTAATTTCCAGCACATCATCAG
>DQWO01000247.1 GCA_011042595.1 Pseudomonadota bacterium | reverse complement strand
GTACCCCCTTGAGGGGTGAAAAAAACAAGAAATTGTAGGGAATGCATTCAGGATGTTCGGGTTTGGCTCATAGCGGCATTGGGTGCCGAACGAATCACACGATGTGATTCGCGGCACACACCTCGGAGCGGCACACGATGTGCCGCGTGAATGAGCGAGAGCCATGCCGGAACATCCTGATACCTTGATTTGGGTTGCGGGCGTTAAGCCCGCCTTGGTTATTATATTATGTTGATTATTGCAAACTTTCACGCAAAATAGTCAAAATATTTTTTACCACGAAGCTTGCTATATTGCCGATCTTGCCGGCTATTTTTAGCTGTTCATGGTCGGAAATAACGGTAGCTATGTCAATAAAAAGTTCTGGAATCCAGGATCGAAGATGGGTTCTTTAGATGGTTTTTCTTGACTGGATGTAAATGATTTTGATAGACTTGTAAAAAATTGGATCGCTTTTTTGAATGCTGTTGAAATCTTGTGGTAATAAGGCTTTGTGGCCGGTATCCATCAGGGGGAGTGTAAACTCATGAAGCATATGGTGAAAATTGTTTTACTGGTTGTTATCGGAATCCTGATTTTTCTGGGGATAAATGCTGCCGTTTATTTTTCTCCTGAGGTTAAGGCTCATCAACGGGGTGTGCTGGTGAATCTTTACGGGAAACATAAAGGGGTGCAGGCTGAAGAAGTATTGCCGGGGAAATACCTCTGGTTTTTATCCGGGTTTGATCCTTTGACCCAGAGGATACTCATTGTTGATATTGCTGAATCAAATTTGGAATTGGTTAATAGGGGGGCAGTTGAGGGAAAAGCAGGCGATGAAATGAGTAGTGTCACCCTTGAAACCAAGGACAGTGAAATTATTCATGCCGATGTCAGTATCTGGTACCGGGTTTTGCCTGAGCAGGCGGATGTTTTTGTGGCAGCGGTAGCACCTGATGATATCCTTAGCCTGATAAGCAATACAGCCCGTTCAATTATTCGTAATAAATCAGGTTATTTTGAGGTTGAGGATATTTTCAGAGGTCAGGTTAAGGAACAGATTATTGATTTGTCAAAAAAAGCCATGAATGAAGAACTGAATAAGCGGGGCATGGAGGTAGTATCCATTGAGTTTAAAAAATTGGTATTCAGTGATGAAATTGTCGCTAAATTAACCGAGAAAACCCTGTCGGCAAAAGATATTGAAATTAACAAGAACAAAACCCTGGCAGCCATTGAAACGGCCAAGAAAATAGAGGAGGAAGCCAAGGGGGTTAAACTGGCCAAAATTCAGAAAGCCGAGGCTGATAAGCGCAGTACTGTTCTGGCTTCGGAAGCCCAGGTAGTGAAAGCCAGAAATAAGATGGAAGCTGACAATATGCAGGCCAATGGTATCCTGGCCATCGGTAAGGCTGAGGCTGAATCCAAAGCATTGGAACTGAATGCGTATGCTGGTGATGGTGGAGAGCGCTATATGCGGATTAAAATTGCTGAATCTCTGGGTGAAGGCATGTCAAATTGGCAAATAATCCCTGAAAATATGAATATAACCGCAATTGCTGAAAATTTTGACAAGGCCATAAACGTTGGTTTGCCTGCAGCTCAAAACACGAAGCGGAGCAAAACAAAAAAATAGGCTGCCTTTCAGGGCAGCCTGGGGTTTTATTGTTATACTGTAAATCAATCTTTATTTAGCTGGTTGTAGTTTCTTTATCGTCCAGGTCCAGTTCCAGATCAAAAATCTGATCATCTTCTGTCAGCTCTATGACCTTTTCATGGTCATAGTCTTCAAGGTTATTACCTGTATCCTCAGATATCTCGATATCAAGTTCGGGCATTTCCTCCTCTATGTCAGGTTCCTCTTGGATTTGCAGTTCTTCAAGCTGCTCATCGCTGGGATTGAAACCGGCTATGATTCCCTGGTTTTCCTCTGTCTGCACGTTATTAAAATCTATGTCACCCGTTTCATTACTATTTAAGTCCTCATCCTGCAGGTTTTCCATGCTGCCCAACCCTTCAAGGGGCGGCAAACTGTCTGTAATGCTACTGACGACAATTAATTCATCTTCTTCTTGCTCCCCGGTATCTGCCAGGGATGCTTCTTGATCGGTGAAGGGGTCGGTTTTTTCTACCTCGTTGGTGGAATCTTCCACTATGTTTACTGTTTCTTGAACAACCGTTTCATCAATATTTATGGTTGGTTTGATTAACTGCAAGTTAAGACGTTTTTTAACCTCATCCATAAGTTGGCCGCATTTTTTGCATTCAGTCAGATAATCAAAACTGGTATAGTTGCATTTTGGACATTTCATGGTTGACCTCATTTAAGGTAAATGTTGAGAAAATACAGCGGGAAAAGGCAATCTTTTCCTTATTGCAGCCAGGTGTTCTCACTGACTGTTCGTCATTTTCGCGGAATTTCTTAAGGTTTTTTTTACGGGCAGCAGAATGAATTGTCTGGTTTTATCAACTCCGGGTTAAATGGCGATATTTGATTCGATGCGGCTGGTTGGCTTTGGCGCCGAGGCGGTTTTGGCGATCGGTTTCGTATTCGGAATAGTTGCCGTCAAACCAGACTATTTGGCTGTCACCTTCAAAGGCAAGAATATGAGTTGCAATACGGTCCAGAAACCAGCGATCATGGCTGATAACAACCGCGCAGCCGGCAAAATTTTCTAAAGCCTCTTCCAGTGCTCGCAGGGTGTTGACATCGAGATCGTTGGTTGGTTCGTCAAGGAGAATTACATTGGCTCCTTCTTTAAGCATGCGGGCCAGATGGACCCGGTTGCGCTGGCCACCAGACATCTGGCCGACTTTCCTCTGCTGCTCGGAGCCGGAAAAGTTAAAACGGGCGACATAGGCACGGGAATTGACCTCCCGGTCGCCGAGTTTGAGACTGTCCTGTCCTGCGGAAATTGTTTCCCATATGGTAGCTTCCGGGTTCAGGTCATCACGGTTCTGGTCGACATAGGCCAGTTTGACGCTTTCGCCGAGGCGAATAGTTCCGGCATCAGGTTTTTCCTGGCCGGTGATGAGCTTGAAAAGGGTGGTTTTGCCGGCCCCATTGGGCCCGATAATCCCAACAATGCCGCCCGGCGGCAGGGCAAAGCTTAAATTTTCAAACAGCAGTTGATCCCCAAACCCTTTACTCAATTCTTCCGCTTCTATGACCATTTTGCCAAGTCGCGGACCGGCTGGAATGTAAATTTCAAGGTCTCGAATCTGTTCCTTTCCGCCATTTCCGAGCAGATCTTCGTAGGACTTGATCCGGGCCTTGGCTTTGGCATGTCGTCCTTTCGGGGTCATGCGAATCCATTCAAGTTCGTGCTGCAATGTTTTTCGCCGTTTTGATTCCTCTTTTTCCTCCTGGGCCAACCGTTTTTCCTTCTGTTCCAGCCAGGAAGAGTAGTTTCCCTTCCAGGGAATGCCGTGACCACGATCAAGTTCCAGAATCCAACCTGCCACATTATCGAGAAAATAACGGTCATGAGTAACCGCGATAACCGTGCCCTCATAACGCTGTAGATGCTGTTCGAGCCAGGCTACGGTTTCGGCATCGAGATGGTTGGTTGGTTCATCAAGCAAGAGGATATCGGGTTTTTTCAGCAACAGGCGACAGAGGGCGACGCGCCGTTTCTCACCGCCGGAAAGAACTTTAACAGCTGTTTCCGCCGGCGGGCAGCGCAGGGCATCCATGGCCATTTCGAGCCGGGCGTCAAGATCCCAGGCATCGAGATTGTCGAGTTTTTCCTGGACCCCACTCTGTCGGGTGATCAGTTTGTTCATCTCGTCATCCGACATGGGTTCGGCAAATTTCTCATTAATCCGGTTGAACTCTGCCAGCAGGTCAACGGTTTCCTGAACCCCCTGTTCAACCACCTGGCGAACTGTCAGCCCATCTTCAAGCTCAGGTTCCTGTTCAAGCAGACCGACCGTCAGGCCGGGGGCGATGGAGGTTTCGCCGTTAAACTCCTTCTCGACTCCGGCCAGAATGCGCAGGAGAGTAGATTTGCCGGAACCGTTCAGGCCAAGGACGCCGATTTTGGCGCCGTAAAAATATGAAAGGCTGATATCTTTCAAAACCGGTTTATTATCGTATTGTTTGCTGACCCGCATCATCGAATAGATGATCTTATCAGGGACATGGCTCATGGAAGTTCTCCTGTCGTATTGATTTTTCAGCTCTGACGATGTTTCTTGATCTGTTTCAAGGCTTCGATGACCTTGCTGGCTTCTTTTTTGTTTAACCCCTCTATATCGGGTTTCCGGTAATATTTCAGCAGAAAATTACGGCAATGGGGCGGGTTCCAGTGCAATTCTTCAAACAGGTGCTCAATGAAGAGCTTTTGTCGCAGGGTGAGGCCCTGGAGATTGATGCGATAATAACCGCTGCGGGCAAAAAATTGCATCAGGCGGCGAAAACCGGCTTCATCCAGATCTTTGGCTGAATTGACGCCGGCCGCCGTGTGTAGGATATCCCGGTACTCGTCATCGGAGAGTCCAAGTTCCCGTTTGACGATATGGATGACGGCCAGTTTTTTATGATCAATCATGTTGACAGCCCTCCTACAGATCGATTATGCTTTGATAAAGAGCAGTTGTCAACCAATCCTTTGACAGACCGGTGAAAATGAAAAAGATCATCACCACTGAAAAAAAACCGATTATCCTCTGGTTGGATGATATCGAGCCGGGGGCTTTTGCCCAGGTTCAAAACCTGGCTAACCTGCCTTTTATCTTCAAGCATGTTGCCGTCATGCCTGATGCCCATCTCGGCTATGGCATGCCTATCGGCGGGGTTATGGCTTCGCCTGATATGGTAATTCCCAATGCTGTCGGGGTTGATATCGGCTGCGGTATGTGTGCCGTTAAAACCTCGCTGACTGCGATCGCCACGGACCGTCTGCGCAAAGTTATCGGCGAAATTCGTCGCTCCGTACCTGTGGGCTTCAAACATCACCAAAGGCCACAGAACCCGGCTCTGATGCCGAAGCCGGTGGGCTATTCCCTGAAAGATTTGCCGGTCATCTCGCGGGAATTCGAAAATGCCTTGACCCAGCTCGGTACCCTGGGCGGTGGCAACCATTTCATTGAGATTCAAAAAGGCAACGACGGCTTCATCTGGATTATGATCCATTCTGGCAGCCGTAATATTGGTTTTAAAGTTGCCAACTATTACAACCGCTTGGCAATCGATTTGAACCGCCGCTGGGGCTCAAAAATTCCCAAACAGTGGCAGCTCGCCTTTCTGCCCATTGACAGCGAGCCCGGGCGGAAATATATCAGTGAAATGCACTACTGTATTGATTTTGCTTATGCCAACCGCAAACTTATGATGGAGCGTGTCAAGGCGGCTTTGCTAATGTACGCGGCACCGGTATCTTTTGATCCGTTGATCAATATTGCCCATAACTATGCCGTTATGGAGAGCCATTTTAATAAGAATGTCATGGTCCATCGCAAGGGCGCGACTCGGGCCCAAGACGGTGAAATTGGTATTATTCCCGGCTCTCAGGGGACGCCGAGCTATATTGTTCGCGGTAAAGGAAATCCGAAGAGTTTTTCCTCCTGTTCTCATGGGGCCGGACGCCGAATGGGCCGTAAACAGGCCCAGCGCCAGCTTGATCTCGAACAAGAGCAGAAACGCCTGGATGACCAGGGAATTCTCCACTCTATCCGCAGTCGCAGGGACCTCGACGAAGCAGCCGGAGCCTACAAAGATATTGATAAAGTGATCGACAGCCAGCTCGATCTGGTTGAAGTCCTGGTTGAGTTAAAGCCCTTGGCCGTTATCAAAGGATAAAGGCTTCGTGAAAACGCTTATCATCTATCGTTATCTTTTCCGAGGTTTCCATATCTTTACCAACCGCTCCAATAACCGATCAGTCCAACCATCAAGCCAACACAGAAGTTAATTCCCTTGATCCGTAAAAAGTCCAGGCGGGATTCTGCCAGCAGGGGCAGCATGCCGTGACCGTCTTGAACGATCGAACTGGCAAAGAGGACACTGAAGGGGATGGCCCCTTTCGTAAACAGGGTAAGAAAAATCAAGTGAGGCCCGGATTCAGGAATCAATCCCACGAGACAGGCGATCACCAGCATGACCAAACGGTTTTCCTGCATCCACCCTGCAAGGTGAAAATGATCCACCAACAGGTGCATGAGCAGCAGTGCTCCGAAGGTCCACAGAAACACCCGAGGCACGTGAACCTTCGCCACGTGTTCCCAGAGGTGTTCCTCCAGGAAATGGTCCGGTACGGTGGAAACGATGAACAGTCCTACCCCAGAGGTCAAAAACAGGGTTGTTTTGACCCAGTTCCAAGTTGGGGGTCCCAGTTGGCCACTGAGCAGACCGAAGGTGAACAGCATCAAGGTGAAAGATAGCACGCCTCGGGCAAGGGTGCAATGGCGCCAGTTTTCCATTATGTGCCGCCGGGAAAAACAGTTGCAGACCTCCTCCTCGTGTACTTTGAATTCGTGGCCGGTAGCGGTCCATTGAGCTTCTTTTTTGCCGAACAGCACGTCAGTCAAAATACCGGCCGCAATGCCCACCAGCAATAAGATGAGAAAAATAAAAACGGCTGTCCTTGGAATCATGGAGAGCATGACAAACGATTCGTCACCGCTGGTGGCGATCATGGCTGCTACCACCGCCCCCAATGAAACCACCCGGTGAGAATAGAGGGATACAACCGCAAAAGCTCCCAGACAGCCAGGGGTGGCTCCCAGAAAAGAGGCAAGTAAGTATTGTTTCCAGCGACTGCCACGCAGCCCCTGCTGCCACACCCCTGCGGTAAACACATTCAGGTATTCAATCACCAGCATCATCACAAAAACGAAGCCCGTGATCATGAGGGCGTGGCTCAGGCTTTCGCGAAAAAATTCGATCATATTCTTATACGGTGTACATTTTTAACTGGATAAAGTTGATTCTATTCGGCAATCAGGCTTGTTATATTATCTTTGCTTTTTGTAATTACGTGAATCAGGACGTAATAATTTACCGCAATGACGCCATTTTTCTTTCTCAGCTGTTTCATAAAAGCAGTCACCTCTATAATGACCAATGAAACAACGAATCAAGATTTTTATAAAGGGAAGAATTCGAAGAAAATCAGGAAGAATAATTTTTAAATTTTTTCAGGAAGAAAGTCAATAGGTAGTTGTCACATTTTCATGCCGCTATGAATAATGCAGTTTCAGACCGTCGGTGACACCTGCCATCCGTAACAGGGTTGGGAATTAAAAAAGGTGCCGGCCTGTGTCCTGGTCTAATCTATGAACCTATCAGCTTTTACGAAGCCGTCAAAGTTGAGGTAAGGTATTGGACGATAGCTGTGGCCGCAATGACAGCAGTTTCAAGGCGTAAAATATTGGAACCGAGGCTTATTGTCTGACACCCTTGTCCGGATAGAAATTCAATTTCTTCCGGTGAAAATCCGCCTTCCGGACCAATAATCATGATGACTTCCCGGGCACGGGCCAGGGCCGCCTCCTGGGTTGAAATTCCTTCAGCAGCTGGTCCATGGAAGAGCAGTTTTACGCAATTTTTTCCGGTTGGCAAGTTCAAGGATGTCAGGGGAATAGGATGTTTGATTTCAGGCAGATATGGATTGCCGCACTGTTTGATTGCTTCAAGGGCTGTTTTCTGCCATTGGATAAGCTTGCGTTCTTTATCCCGGCTTGCCGGCAGTTGTTTGACTGAATAGCGGGTTTCCAGCGGGATAATTTTCCGGATGCCCAGCTCGACCGCCTTCTGAATGATGAAAACAAATTTTTTCCCCTTGGGGAGGGCCAGGGCCAGGGTGATGGAAGGGGAGTTCGGCCGGCAGTGGCGGTGGGTTTTCACTTCAGCCTGAAATGAATTGTTTGCGGTATCGATGGCAATTATTCTGCCAGTATACTTGCCGCCTTGACCGTCAAGGAAATCAATTAGATCTCCGGGTTTTTTTCTCAGTACGGTAATGAAATGACGGTATTCATCCTGATCAAAACTGGCTGTGGCGCCTGATATCTGTCTGGTATAGCTGAAATTAGCCATGGATAAATGGATCTATGTGGAGGTTTTCACAGAAGTCTCATTCAGGGATGCAAAAAGATCATAGTCATGTACCTGATTAATTCTTCCGGAAGCTATTTCACCTGCTTGGGAAAAGCCCTCAGTTATATAGGTAATTCCATCAATATCAGGGGCCTGAAAAGCTGTTCTTGCCTGGAGCAGAAATTCGGACTCGAGGCTTTCACCTTCCATCAATAGAGGTATACTTTTGCCGATATATTCCTGCAGGTGTCGGCTGGTAATCCGGCGCTGGCAATCCATTATGGCCCGGCATCGTTCCTCTTTAACGGACTCTTCAATTTGGGTTTCCATCATCGCGGCTTTGGTACCGGTTTCCGGCCAATAGGGAAAACAGCCAAGGTAGGTGAAATGTCCTTCGCCGATAAAATCCAACAGGAGTTGAAAATCACGGTCAGTTTCACCCGGAAAGCCGACGATTACCGTGCTTCTCAGGTGAATATTTCGTTTCAGTGAGCCCAATTTATAAATGGTTTCTCTGATGGTTTGAGAGCGGTCATGGCGGTTCATGCGTTTCAGTACCGGGTCACTGATATGCTGGATAGGCAGGTCGAGATAGGGACAGATTTTTGTTTGCTCTCCCAGCAGATTTATGAGTTTATCACTGACTTTCCCCGGATAGGCATATAATAGGCGAATCCACTCCAGACCATTAATCTCATTCAGCTTTTCCAGTAACTGGACAAGGTCAGTCCGGTCCGAAAGCTTCTGCCCGTAAGCAGTTATATCCTGGGCGATTATATTCAGTTCTTTGACTCCGGCATCGGCAAGTTCTGCGGCTTTGTGGGTCAGCTCGGCCGGGGGAAAACTGGCCTGTTTTCCCTTGAGCTGTGGAATTATGCAGTAGCTGCAGTGATTGTCACAGCCTTCGGCAATTTTGAGATACGCGCTATGGGGCTGGCTGGTGGTTTGTGGCAGACCACAGGTATTCCGGTAGTCTGGTGGGGATACATGAAGCCGTGTTGGCGATTTGTCCTGTAGAAGTTTCAGTAAAAGTTCCGGAAGTTTCGGAAAGGATGATGTGCCAAGGGCCAGATCAATTTCGGGGATCTGTTTGAGCAACTCTTGACCATAACGTTGAGGCAGGCAGCCCATGACTAGCAGGTAGCGGCAACGTCCATTTTGCTTATGCCCGGCAATCTCCAGGATAGTATCAAGTGATTCTTCCACCGCCGGCTGGATGAAGGCACAGGTATTAACAATGATTGCTTCAGCTTCATCCACCTGGCCCACAAGAGGAAATCCATCGTGGGCCAGCAGGAACAGCAACTGTTCAGCATCTACCTGATTTTTCGGACAGCCCAGGGTGATAACCGCGGTCTTCGGCAGCTGAATCATCCGCTGATGGTTACTTTTTCCAGCCATCCATAGGTGTCAGGCAACAGGCCATATTGAATCCCGGCAATATGGTCGAAAAGACGTTGGGATAAGGCGCCAACTTTACCGTCATTGATCTTGAATGCCTGCTGTTGATATCTCAGTTCACCCACCGGTGAGATAACCGCTGCGGTGCCGGTTCCAAACATTTCTTCCAGTTTTCCGTTACTTGCCGCCGTCATGACTTTATCTATGCTGATGGGGCGTTCAGCGCAGGGGATCCCCCATTCTTTGAGAATAGTCAGAACAGAATCGCGGGTAGTCCCCGGTAAAATGCTGCCGCCTAAGGGAGGAGTGATAACTTCTCCATCAATCTTCAGCATAATATTCATGGTTCCCACTTCTTCCAGGAGTTTCAACTCTTTGGCATCAAGCCAGAGAACCTGGGTATAACCCTTTTCCTGTGCTTTTAAAGCCGCCAGCAGGCTGGCAGCATAATTTCCCGGTGTTTTAATGTGCCCAATGCCTCCCTGTGACGCCCGCACAAATTCATCCTCCACCAGGATCTTTACCGGGTTAAACCCTTCGGCATAATAGGCGCCCACCGGTGAAAGGATGATGAAAAACTTGTAGGTATTAGAAGGCCGGACGCCGAGAAAATTATCGGTGGCGATGATGAACGGCCTGATATAAAGGGCTGTTCCCTTGGCATTGGGAACCCACTGGTGATCAACTTTGAGCAGCTGTTTGAGTGCGTCAAGGATAAATTCCGGATCGATCTGGGGGATGCACAGTCGATCGGCGGACCGGTTAAGCCGGGCAAAATGGGTATGGGGGCGGAAAATACCGATATTGCCATCTTCCAGGCGAAAGGCCTTCATCCCTTCAAAAATAGCCTGGCCGTAATGAAAAACCATCATTGCCGGTTCAACACAGAAAGGAGCATATGGTTCAATTCGTGGATGGTGCCATCCCTGTTCCCGGTTGTAATCCATGGCCAGCATGTGGTCAGAAAAAAGCTTGCCGAAACCCAGTTGGTCAGCAGCTGGAATCGGTTTTTTCATTGAGTTGCGGGATATACATAATCTTTCCATGGTCTCTATTACTCCTTGATAAAAATGGTCATTTCATTTTGGGCTATAGCAGGTTTCACTTTTCTTGACAAGGCGCAAAATGCGTGACAGGTTAGTGGTAGGCGGTGTTTTTTCTATGTTTTTAAGAGGATTGGAGCATGTCTCATCAGGTCATCAATCATCCATGGCAATTATCATACAAGGAAGCAGTAGATTTACAGCGGCAGCTGCGGGAACGGGTCATTGTCGCAGATCAGGATAACTGGCCGCCGGAAACTGTAGCTGGGGCCGATATTTCTTATGACCGGCGCCACAACATGCTGTTCGCTGCTGTGCTGATATTTTCTTATCCGGATTTAACTCTGATGGCGGTGGAACAGCAATCAGACGTGGCTTCTTTTCCCTATATCCCCGGATTGTTGACCTTTCGTGAGGGGCCATTGCTGGCTGGAATTCTGCATCGTTGTTCCCGCCTGCCGGATTTGCTGGTCTGTGATGGGCAGGGGATAGCCCACCCCCGCGGTTTGGGACTGGCTGCGCATCTGGGTGTTCTTTTTGACCTGCCGACTATTGGTTGTGCCAAAAGCAGACTGGTGGGAGAATATCGGCAGCCGGGGTTGGGAAAGGGGGCAATGACTCCATTGCAGGGAGCGACCGGGGATCTTCTCGGCATGGTAGTCCGGACCCGGGAGCGGGTTAAGCCGGTTTTTGTTTCGCCGGGTCACCTTATAAGTGTAAAGCGGGCAGCCATGATGGTGCTGAAACTTTCCACCCGCTATCGTTTGCCGGAAGTTACCCGCCAGGCTCACCAGTATGTTAACCGGATGCGCCAAAAATGGCTGGCAGAAATAGAACGGCCGGTAGCATCAGCGTGATCAGTTTTCCTGGATGAGAATTTTATGCTTCAATAAATCCATCTCTTTGATGGAGGCATTGAGGGTTAAACGGTCTCCAAAAAGGCCGGTTAGTTCCAGGGAGCCATCTTCCATCGGGGTGATGAGAGAAACATCCTCCATCACCATTTCTTCGGTTCCGTTCTTTTTAACCAGAAAGGCATTCGATTGACACATCATAACCTCCGTGAAATTGATGAATTCTTTAGTAAATCTAACATACTGCTTTGGCAATAATCAAGCTGCAATTTGAGTTGAAATACCCTTTTTGATTGACATGGTAGCTGAAATGATATATCGAAATCCAGTTCTATTTGCATTTTTTTATCCACATCTTAACAGTTAACGTAAAGTGTTAATTAAGAAAGGGGCTGGAAGATGGCTTTATCTTTTGATTTGGCGGAAGAGCAGAAAATTCTGCGTAAAAGTGTGCGCTCTTTTGCGGAAAAGGAGATTGCGCCGGTAGCGCAGGAATTGGATGAAAAGGAAGAGTTTTCCCTGGAATTGACCAGAAAAATGGGGGATCTTGGTTTATTTGGCATGTTTGTGTCTCCTGAATATGGCGGTTCAGGTCTGGATTATATTTCCTATATCATTGCTGTTGAGGAAATTGCCCGGGTTGATGGTTCCCAGGCTGCCACCGTGGCAGCGGGAAATTCCCTGGGGATTGGGCCGATCAATTATTTCGGTTCTGAAGAACAGAAGAAAAAATGGCTGCCTCCTTTATGCTCGGGTAAAATGCTGGCAGCTTTTGGTTTAACGGAGGCCAATGCCGGTTCCGATGCTGGTAATTCAAAGACCAATGCCGTATTGGACGGCAATGAATGGGTTATTAATGGCTCAAAAATCTTTATTACCAATGCTTCCACCCCGATTACCGGGGTTATTGTGGTCCAGGCAGTTACCGGTACCAGGTCTGATGGTCGGCCGGAGATGAGCTGTATTCTGGTTCCCGCCGATGCTTCCGGGTTGGATTGCCGGGTTATGCATAAAAAAATGATGTGGCGGTCATCCAATACCACAGAAATATATTTTGATGACTGCCGGGTGCCTAAAGAAAACCTTCTCGGCAAGCAGGGTGCTGGTTTTCATATGATGCTGTCGACTCTGGATGGTGGGCGTCTCAGCATTGGGGCGATGGGCCTTGGCGGTGCCCAGGGTGCTTTTGAAAAAGCTTTGCGCTATGCCAATGAACGGCAGCAGTTTGGCCGGCCGCTGATAGATTTTCAGATTACCCAGTTTAAGCTGGCGGATATGGCCATGGAAATTGAGCTGGCCAGGAATCTGCTTTATAAAGCCTGCTGGTTGCGGGATCAGAATCGGCCGTTTTCCAAGGAGGCCGCCATGGGCAAGCTTTACTGCTCGGAAACCATGGGCAGGGTGGTTAATCATGCGGTCCAGATTCATGGTGGTTACGGTTTGATGAAAGAATATGATGTTGAAAGATTCTATCGGGATCAGAAACTGCTGGATATTGGTGAGGGAACTTCCGAGGTCCAGCGAATTGTGATTTCACGTTTGCTGCAATAAATGGTAAATCCTTATCAAAACCTGCCGGAAGCGGTTACCATCGTTGAAGTTGGTCCCCGGGATGGCTGGCAGAACCTGCCGGAATTTATTCCCACTGAGCAGAAAATTATCCTGGTTAATGCACTATCTGCCTGTGGTTTTGCCGAAATTGAAGTAAGCTCTTTTGTCAATCCCCGGGCCATCCCTCAACTGCGGGATGCAAATCAGGTTTTTGCCGGTATTGATCGGGTACCGGGAACGGTCTATTCGGCCCTGGTTCCCAACCAGCGGGGGTTGCAACAGGCACTTGCTGCCGGGGTTGATAAAATTGCATTTTTTATTTCGGCCAGTGAAACCCATAATCAGGAGAATATCGGCCAGAGTATTGCTGAAACAATGGCAGACATTGAAGCTCTGCTGAAGATGGTTTCGGCATCACTGCGGATCCGGGTTTCGGTTTCCAATGTTTTTGGCTGTCCCTATGAAGGCAAAGTTCCGATTGCCCGGGTTGCCGGGTTGCTTGAAAAAATCATTGCTTGGGGGGTTGAAGAAATAACCTTATGCGATACCTGGGGGGTGGCGACTCCCGGCCAGATTTTTTCTTTGCTGCAATACCTTGATGATCAGGATATTAAAAGTGATTTTGGTCTTCATCTGCATGACAGCAGTGGCCGGGCTCTGGCTGGGGTGATTGCCGGGCTGCAGTGGGGGATAACCCGTTTTGACACTGCCTTAGGTGGTTTGGGCGGTTGTCCTTTTGCTCCGGGTGCAGCCGGAAATCTGGCAACGGAAGACTTGGTTTTCTGCCTGGAGGAAATGGGCATTAAGACCGGGATATCTCAGGATTTATTGCTTCAGGCTGCCAATATGTTAGAGAAAAACGTGGATCATCTGGCCAGTCACATGATACCTTTTTTGCGGGGTTGTCAATCATCCTGACAGCTTAAATGATGGATCCTGTAGCATTTTTTAATCATCAAACGGTTTAATGTTCATCTGAAAACTAGTGTTTCCAGATGGGCAATCAGCTCTCAGCTTTCTGCAGTCAGCTTAAGCAGCTGTTTCTCCAATGTTTTACTGAAAGCTGACGGCTGAACGCTGAAAGCGTTCATCAGGAAATGAATATTTCCAGCTGAACACTAATTAGTAGATGTAAGATATTGTGATAACAGGATAAAATTATAAATATGGAAGGATAGGCTTATGTCAGAATTGATTTTGACTGAAAATCGAGACGGGGTGTTTTTGTTAACTTTAAACCGGCCACAAAGTATGAACTCGCTGAATCGAGAGCTGCTGGCCGCCCTGGCTGAAGAGGTTAAAGCGATTGCTTTTGATCCAGCGGTGCGGGTGGTGGTTATTACCGGCGCCGGAGAAAAGGCATTTTGTTCCGGCGCTGATTTGAGAGAGCGGGCTACCATGACCCCGGTTGAGGTGAAGCAGTATATTTTTACTATCAGAAACACTTTTACCATGGTTGAAAATCTACCTAAACCGGTTATTGCTGCTGTCAATGGTTTCGCTTTCGGGGGTGGAACAGAACTGGCGATGGCCTCAGACATCAGGATTGCGGCCCCGACAGCAATAATGGGGCTTACGGAAACCAGCCTGGGAATTATCCCCGGAGCTGGAGGGACCCAGAGACTGGCCCGTCTGGTGGGCAAGGGAAAGGCCAAGGAACTTGTTTTCCTTGCCCAGCGTCTCAAAGCGGCAGAGGCTTTGGAGATCGGTCTGGTAAACCGGGTGGCGGCCGAAGGCAAGCTTCTTGATGAAGCCCTGGAAATGGCGGCCAAGATCAAGCAAAATGCCCCTGTCGCCCTGGAAATGGCTAAATATGCGATTAATTATGGCAGTGAAATTGACCTTGGTTCCGGCCTGGCGTTGGAATCAAACTGCTATGCGGTAACTATTCCCACCAAGGATCGTCAGGAAGGACTGCTGGCTTTCCGGGAGAAAAGAAAACCGGTCTATACCGGAGAGTGAGATGTTTGAAATAAGTAATTGTTCTTGAGGATGTACCGGCATGGCTCTCGCTCATTCTCGCCGGCCGTCCATGGCCGGCTCCGAGGCGTCCGCCGCGAATCACATCATAAACACAAAAACTTAAAAACAGGAGAATAACGACCATGGCAAAACATGATCTGTTTGAAATTTTTGCAAGAATGCCCAAAAAAGTCAATATTGGCGATATTACGATTCGTGACGGTTTTCAGCATGAGGAGCATTTTATCCCCACCCGAGCCAAAGCCTTCTACCTGCACGAACTGGCTTTTGCCGGGGTGAAGAAGATGGAGGTTACCAACCTGGGCAATCCCCGCAATATGCCCCAGTTCAATGACGCGGAAGAACTGCTGAAAAGTGTGCACAGTGATATTTTCAAGAAACGGCTGGCCAAGCGCGGTTTTGAACATAGTGATATTGAATGGACCTGCATTACCATTCGTGAGAGCGCTGTTGACCGGGCGATCGAGCTGAAAGAAAAGGGCTATGGTCCCGACCGGATTCTGATGATGGTTTCCACCGACGAGCAGCACCATTTTGCCAACTCCGGCAGTACATTGCCGGCTTATTGGCGGGAGGCGGAGCGCTGCATAAAAAAATGTAAAGATGCCGGTATCAAGATGTGTGGTACGGTGAGTACTATCTGGGGCAGTCCCATTTCCGGTCCCACCAAGTTTGAGGATGCGGTGGAGTTTACCAAAAGGTGGCTGAGCATCGGCGCCGATGATATTGAACATGCCGATCACGACGGTTCTGCGCCGCCCGACAAAGTGTACCGCTATTTTTCCATGATTCTGGATGCCCTGCCCAATACCGATTTGCATGTTGCCCACTTTCATGTGACCCGGGGCTGGGGCAACGCCAACGTTCTGGCTGCACTGCAGGCCGGGATAACGAATTTTGAAGCCACTCTCGGGGGAACCGGCGGCCAGCCGGCCAACTTTGTCGATGGGGTTCCAGGTCTTGGTACCGGACAGTATTATTATAAAGATCC
>DQWO01000123.1 GCA_011042595.1 Pseudomonadota bacterium | reverse complement strand
CAGTAGATACTTTATTAGCAGAATGCGCCAATGAAATTGCGGCAATAATTGTGGAGCCCGTGGCTGGCAACATGGGCACCATCCCTCCTGTTCCCGGATTTCTTGAAGGATTACGTCAACGATGCACTAAGCACGGAATTATTCTCATTTTCGATGAGGTGATGACTGGTTTCCGGGTGGCATACGGAGGCGCCCAGAATTTATACAATATCACCCCGGATCTAACCTGTCTGGGGAAAATTATCGGCGGAGGCCTGCCGGTAGGTGCTTTTGGCGGCCGGCAGGAACTGATGGAGCTTCTCGCTCCCCTGGGTGGGGTTTATCAGGCAGGAACCTTGTCAGGAAACCCATTGGCCATGGCTGCCGGACGGGCAACACTCAGGATTTTGCAAGAAAGGGATTTCTACTCTGAACTGGAACGAAAAGCAGAATTCTTAAGTCTGGAAACAGACAAACTGTTTACATCCTACCATATTCCCCATTACTGCACCCGGGTGGGCTCCATGTTCTGCACCTATTTTACTGATATTCAGGTGGATAATTACCAGAAAGCCCAGCAATCGGATACCGAAAGATTTGCCCGCTATTTTGCTGGCATGCTTGAAGGGGGAATCTATCTGGCACCTTCCCAGTTTGAGGCTGGATTTCTTTCCACCGCCCACACCCAGGAGGCAATTGAACAAACCCTTGAGGTAATGGATAAGTGCCTGGCAAAGCTTTAAAAAAGGTCCAGTTTAATCTTGACTTGCGAAACTTATTTATGATATGGGAGGCGCAACTTATAAAGCTGCTCTTTCCCAAAGAAATTATAATACTTGATACAAATATGCAGTGTAAATAAACCTTGGTTATACTGCTATGAACTTTGCCAAGGGTTGGTTATTGCCAGTGCCCCTGAAAACGCCACCCAAATACAAAAAAGCTTTTGACCAGATCAGCCGATATGGCACCATTGGACTGGAGTTGGGCATTTCCGTGGCAATTGGCATTGCCATCGGTTTCTATCTGGATGAATGGCTTGATACCAGCCCCTGGCTGACCATTTTTATGATGTTGTGTGGAACAATTTCCGGCTTTATACGCATTTATAGAGCCCTCAAAGAGATAGAAAAAGAAGAAAATCAAGATGATGTAGGGTGATCCTATGGTAGAAAAAAACGGGCAGCAAGGGGAAAAGCAAGACCTGGAACTAAAGCGCCTGAAACGCATAGAAAAGATGATTGTTGTTTTTGCTGTACTGCTGGCGATTGCAGCATTTTTATTGAAAAAACCCTCTTTCAGGATATTCGATGTGTTTGCTGGCGGAGTGGTGGCCTTTGTTTATTTTTACTTACTGACAAAAACCATGTATGGCGCTTTTCACAACGCTGCAGATGATAAAGAGGAAGCCAGCTTCTCACCCCGAATGGCAATTAAGATTTCTATTTTGAGCATTGTTTCAGTCATCCTTACACTGGGGCTACTGATACCGAAGATCTGCCTGCCGATTGGCTATTTGATCGGCTTTTCATCCATGTTTATCTCGATATTGGCTGACGGAGTTTTCACCGGGATGTTTGTAACTTTGACCCCAAAACAATAAAAAACATTATAGCGTAATCCAGGAAGATACTAAGGAGTTTTTCGATGCATCATGATCCTATTATAACCTTTGTCGGCCTGATTCCAGGCCTTAACCATTTGCCGGTATACACTGCCAATGCAATTCTCATATCGCTGATTATTATCATTATGGTTCTGGTCGGTACAGCGAAACTGAGGAAGGGAAGTCCAGAGGATAATCTCATCCCGGAAGGAAAATTTAGTATTCAGAATCTGCTGGAAACCATGGTCGAAATGATAGTTAAATTGATCAGTGATACCATGGGAGCTGAAAAAGCCCGCGATTTTCTCTTTATCATCGGCAGCCTGGTGTTTTTTATTCTCCCCTTTAACCTTTCCGGCTTGATCCCCGGATTTGCACCGCCAACTGACAACCTCAATACTACAGTAGCTTGCGCTTTGAGTGTTTTTGCTCTAACCCATTATTTCGGCTGGAAAGAACATGGGGCAAAATACCTCAGACAATTTACCGGCCCTTTCCTCTGGCTGGCACCACTGATGATCCCCATTGAGATTATCGGTCATCTGGCCAGGCCCCTGTCACTCTCACTCAGACTTTTCGGAAACATTATGGGTGACCACCTGGTAGCCAGCATTTTTGTGATGCTCGCGCCACTCGTCGTTCCCATCCCGATTGCCTTTCTTGGCTTATTTGTTGCGTTTGTACAAACATTTGTTTTTATTCTCTTATCCATGGCCTATTTCAGTGGGGCAGTGTCCCATGATCACTAGGAAGAAATATCAATCTATTTGAAGGGAGGTGAATGCAATGAAGAAAATTACCCAAATGTTAACCGTGCTGGCAGTTTTAGGTCTGGCAACTGCGGCAATGGCCGCTGAAGGTGGTGCTGCGGGATACAACATCGGCTTGGCTTATGCTGCAGCCGCTGCTATCGCTATAGCTGCTTTTGGTGGAGCTTTCAGTCAATCAATGGCGATTAAGTCCGCTCTTGATAGTATTGGACGTAATCCCAGCGCTGCCGGTAAAATTACGACACCAATGATTATCGGTCTGGCAATGATCGAATCTCTGGTCATTTATGCTCTGGTTATCGCCTTAATGCTGGTTCTGAAGATCTAATTTGTCTGCTTCTTTGGCAGACACATCCTGGTTTAGTCTAGTTCAGTAGCAGGCATCGGATCTTAGATGCCTGCTTTAATTTACCCTATGGCGGTATACAATATATTAGATTTTTCATATATTACTGGCTATACTCATGTGCGGCCGACACTGATATCCACCTAAATTAAGCGATTAGCCATTAGCGGTTAGCTATTAGCTCAATGAATTCAAGATTTTTTCTTATTTACAGTTTTAACCCGTTTGTTGTTTTAAGTTATTTAGTTAATGACTTAATTTTACACAGCTAACGGCTAATAGCTCAGATTAGAATCCAGTTATTCTAAGACTATGGCTTTATAATTCTTTCATATTACATCAGTAACGAACAAAAACATCACATAAAAAAGGAGTGGGGAATACGGTTATGAAGAAACATACCACCTACCATTTCGGGGTAATGGCATTGGTCCTGATGCTGTTATGTATTTTCAGCACCCCGATGTCCTGGGCCAAAAAGGAAAGCAAGGAGATCTGTCTGGAATGTATTTCAGTTGGTCAATGTCTTGATTGCCATGATGAAATAGACAATGGTACTTTTGCCGCCTCTTCCCATGGAAGCAACGCCTGTACCAGTTGCCACCGGGACATCTATGACCTGGAAAAACATGCCGATTGTGAGGTTCCCATGCAGCCGGTCAAATGTGGTTTCTGTCATAAAGAGGTTGCCAAGCAATACACGCAATCCGTCCATGCAGACAATGATGTGGGCTGTACTGACTGCCATGCCAACATACACGAAATGAAATCCTTTGGTGGTGATAAAACCAAGGTCATCCAGATGTGCAGTGGTTGTCATGACAATGAAGATTATCTGCAAAGTGTACATGGAAAAGGCCTCATGGCCGGCAATCCTGATTCTCCTTCCTGCTCTGATTGTCATGGTTTGCATGATATCAAGGAAATGCATGTTGATGATACACATTCAACAGCAGCCCTGGAAGCCCGTGAATTTCACACTAAGTCCTGCCAGAAATGTCATGCCGATCCTGAAATGATGCAACGCAACAACGTCTATACCTTGGCCTTCAAAACCTATGAACATGATTACCACGGCAAGGTAGAACATCTGGGAGGAGCCACCTATGTAGCCGGGTGTGCCGACTGTCATACGGCGCACAAACAGCTGCCTGCGGATGATTCTGAATCATCAATTTCCAAGGAGGGTTTGGTCGAAACCTGCGGCGCCTGTCACCCCAAGGCCAATAACAACTTTGTTCAATACATGCCCCATGCCGATTACCATGACAAGGAAAACTATCCACTCCTTTACTGGACGTTTATCGCCATGACCGGCCTCCTGCTTTCCACCTTCGCTTTTTTCTGGCTCCATACCGTTCTCTGGCTGATTCGCAGCTACATTGAAAAGAACGAGTTACATAAACAGGGAATTTTTGTTCCCCACGCCCAGAATCCCAAGGTTTTCTACAAACGGTTTACCACCTTGGAAATGATACTCCACTTTGCCATGATGGTCAGCTTTATCGCCCTGGTACTTAGTGGTTTGCCGCTGAAATTCAATCATGCACCCTGGGCACAGGGTCTGGCGAATCTCATGGGCGGCCCCCAGATAGCCGGCCTCATTCACCGCTGGGCCGCAGTAGTTACCTTCTCTTACTTCGGCACAACCATCATCTGGGTAATCTACTTTCTGTTTATCAAGCAGACCGGGGAAACCTTCCTGCAGAAACTTTTCGGGCCCGATTCCCTCTGCCCCCGCAAGAAAGACCTGGATGATGTCACTGCCATGTTCAGATGGTTCTTTGGTAAAGGCAGTGTACCGCGCTTTGACCGCTGGACCTACTGGGAAAAATTTGACTTCATCGCCGTTTTCTGGGGGATGTTCGCCATCGGCTTTACCGGCCTGATGCTCTGGGTACCGGAGTTTTTCTCTGCCTTCCTGCCTGGCTGGGCGTTTAACGTCGCCATTATCGTCCATTCCGACGAAGCCTTGCTGGCCTCCGGCTTCATTTTCACCGTTCACTTCTTCAACACCCATCTGCGGCCGGAGAAATTCCCCATGGATATGGTTATCTTCAACGGCGTCCTGCGTGGCTATGAAATGGAAGAAGAACGGCCGGAACAGTATGAACGGCTCAAGGCCCAGGGCAAGCTCGATAAGATGGTAACTAAATATCCCGGTGTTTTACGGGAAGCCATCGGTCAACTTCTAGGCTTTGCCGGCCTTGCCGCTGGGCTTGTTTGCCTGCTGCTGTTGGCTTGGGGTCTCTTTGGCTAATTGAAACCGTAAACTTCTAAACCCAAAAAAGCGCTGTACGAATAATCGTACAGCGCTTTTTTATGTGGTAGTGCAGATTACAAAAAAACATTAACCGGTAAAGCTTTTTTATTACTCAACTTTCTGACTTGATCTAAAAACAGCCAAGCCTGTCGGCAGACACGGCTGAAAAAATTTACCAGAATGTTCCGGCATGGCTCATAGCGGTATTGGCCGCGACATCATTACCATTTACCACTTTTCTTCGCTTCTACTGGCGGTAAATTTTCCAGCGATGATTTCACGGCAGCATTCAAATCTTCCTCAGGAATTTCATAATCGGTCAGTTTACCACTCAGATAAGCATCATACCCGGAAAGATCAAGTAATCCATGGCCACTGTAATTGAACAGGATAACTTTTTCTTTCCCTTCTTCTTTAGCTTTCAGAGCCTCCCTGATAACAGCCGCTATAGCATGACTGGTTTCCGGCGCGCAAATTGGACCTTCAGTACGGGCCCACTGAACCGCCGCCGCATAACATTCCAGCTGTGGGAGGCTCAAAGGATTCAGCAAACCCTCAACCAGGGCCTGGCTGACCAGCGGCGCCATGCCATGGTAGCGCAGGCCGCCGGCATGCAAAGGTGGCGGAACAAAGTTGTGTCCCAGGGTAAACATCGGCAAGAGCGGCGTCAACCCAGAGGTATCACCAAAATCATAGGCGAAAGGGGCTTTAGTCATTGTGGGGCAGGACTGAGGTTCCGTGGGAATAATTTCGATATCAGCACCATTGATCTTATCATGAACGAAAGGAAAGGAAAGGCCGGCAAAATTGCTGCCACCACCAGCACAACCAATCACCACATCCGGTTTTTTGATCCCCACTTTCGCCAGCTGTTTCTTGGCCTCCAAGCCGATAATCGTCTGATGCAGCATTACATGGTTCAAAACACTGCCCAGAGCATAACGGGTTTTGCCGCTTTTATCGGTCACCGCCGCCTCGACTGCTTCACTGATGGCCATGCCCAGGCTTCCAGGAGTGCCAGGATACTGTTCGAGGAATTTCCGTCCTGACTGGGTCTCGGAACTGGGGCTGGCAACACAATTACCACCCCAGACGCTCATCAGTATTTTCCGATAGGGTTTCTGGTCATAACTGATCCGCACCATAAACACCTTACATTCCAAACCGACCAGAGAACAGGCAAAACTCAGGGCGCTGCCCCACTGTCCAGCCCCCGTTTCCGTCGTCAGCCGCTTGATACCAAACTGTTTATTATACCAGGCCTGGACCAGGGCTGAATTGGGTTTATGGCTGCCAGCCGGTGAAACACTCTCATCCTTATAGTAGATCTTGGCGGGAGTCCCCAAAGCCCGCTCCAGATTAAGCGCCCTTTTCAACGGTGATGGACGCCAACGGCAAAGCATCCCCAGTAATTCATCCGGAATATCAATCCAGCGTTCCTGACTGACCTCCTGTTCGATAAGGTTCATGGGAAAAACCGGGGCCAGCATCTCCGGGGTCACCACCGTACCATCCGGGGTCACCGGTGGTTGCATGGGAGTTGGCAAATCAGCAGCCAGGTTATACCACTGACGGGGAATTTCATCTTCTGACAAGTAAATTTTTCTGATTTCCATAGCTTTAATCCTCATTCTAAACGGTTAACAGAATGCAATACCAAATTCCCTACTTATTACGTATATACTATTTTGCTGCGTTTTTAAAACTCTTTTTTAGTCTATTGGATAATATGTTTTTCCCGGATAATTATACCGGCAAAAAAAAGGGTGTTGCCTGCCTTGCAGACAACACCCTTAAGAGATAGTTTTATACGGTAAAACACAAAAAAATATAGTATAATTTTTTTAACAAATGCTAGAGAACTGCAACCGCCTGTTTGGCCAGTTCAATAAAACTCTGAGGAAATATCCCAATCAGGACAATGGCCAGGATCAGAGCAATACCCAGAAGCTGCGCTGAAATACCCAGTGACACTTTATCCTGCTGTTGTTCATCATCCTGAGAATAGGCGGCCCGCACCATTTTCAGGTAGTAAAATGCTGAAATGGCCGCGTTAATCACCCCAAGAATAACCAGTGCATAGAAGCCCTTTTGGATGGCAGCGGTAAACACGACAAATTTACCGGTAAAACCAACGGTTGGCGGAATACCAGCCATACCAAAGGCACCGGCACCCAAGGTAAAAGCCAATAGCGGCGAACGTCGATGCAAGCCTTTCAGGTCAGCAAAGGTCACATTCCCACCCTCTGGTGCCAGGTTGTAAATAGCATAAAAACAGGCCAGATTCATAATCACATACCCCAGGATATAATAAATTGCGGAGGAAGTTCCCAACTCACCAACACTGAGGATGCCCACCATCACATAACCAGCATGGGCAATACTGGAATAGGCCAGCAAACGTTTCAAATCATTCTGTACCAACGCCGAAAGATTACCTATGGTCATGGACAAAACGGCGAAGGCCGCCAGAACCCAGGTAAACTGGCTGACATCAACTCCAACCAGAAATACCAGGCGAATGAGCAGGGCAACTGCCCCAACTTTCGGCACAGTTGCGATAAAGGTCGTCGTCTCATTGGCAGCGCCCTGATAGATATCCGGAGTCCAGAAATGCATGGGGAACATAGCCAGCTTATAGAAAAAACCGCACAGCATCATCACCATCCCGATGATGGCCAAAGGCTGTGAGGTCAACAACCCGGGAATAACCTTAGTCAGGTCTGTAAGGTAAGTACTATGAGTAAGACCAAAAATATAACTGATCCCAAAAAGAGTAATACCGGTTGAAAAGGCCCCGAACAAGACATATTTTATTCCGGCCTCCATCTGAATTCGAAAACCATCCTGACGTCGAAGCGGTATAATCACATAGAGGGCATAGGAAGATATTTCTAAACTCAAAAGAATGGTCAGCAGTTCAACCGCACTACTGAGGAAGACCAATCCCATCGAACTTATGGTCAGAAAAAGATAATATTCAGGTTTAACCTGCCGCTCCACACCCGAGAGACCGGGACCCAGAAATACAACCAGGAACAAGCTCCCAGTTATAATAATTTTAAAAATCTGGGAATAGACATCCACCCGATAGGCTTCATAAAACATCAAACCCTGTTGTTTAAAGGTGGCAACCGCCGCCAGGGTGGCCAATGCCGCCAGAACCAGGGTTATCCCCTGCAAACTGCCAGCCTTGATATTTCCCAGCGAAGCAAAAAACAACACTACGACCATCAATATCAAAACCAGCTCGGGAAGAAAAAGTGATAAATGCATAAATAGTTCCTGCAATATGTATTAAAAAACCACCAGCTTTTTCAATAAGGAACCAACCTGCAGCAGCCAGGCATGGTGTTCATGATGCTCCATCGGTGGCAAATGCTGCATACCACTATTCACCTGATCAACCAAATGAGTAACACTTGCATCCATAACCTTCAACAAGGGTGCCGGATGCAGGCCAATCCAGAATACAAAGACCGTCAGAAATAACAGGGTCACAATCTCCCGTCCATTAAGATCTTTCAGTGCATGATGGTCTCCATCATCATGATGATGGGCATGGCCATCAGAATCCGCCCAAGCCATTTTCTGGAATAAACGAAGCATATAAGCAGCCGCCAGAATCGCCCCGGGGATTGCCAGGGCACCAACCAGCTTATATTTGGAAAAAGCACCAATCAGCACCAGTAGTTCGCCTACAAAGCTGTTAGTCCCCGGAAAAGCAAAGGATGAAAGGGTGAAAATTCCCAGAAAGGTTATGTAAATGGGCATCATCATCCCCAGTGCTGAGTTATCCTTAATTTCCCGACTATGGGTACGCTCATAAATGATCCCGATGCAGATAAACAGGGCTCCAGTGGTAATCCCATGATTAATCATCTGCAGCATGGCACCTTTGATCCCCTGAACGTTGAGCAGGAAAATACCCAGGGTAACAAAACCCATATGACCGACACTGGAATAGGCAATCAACTTTTTAATATCACTCTGCCCCAAGGCCAGATAACCACCGAAAATGATCGACATGATCGACAGAGCCAGCAGATAAGGCATGCAGGTCAAAGCGGCCGCCGGCGCCATGGGCAGACAGAATCGCAAAAAGCCATAGCCGCCCATTTTCAACAATATACTGGCCAGGATGACACTTCCAGCTGTGGGGGCTTCCACGTGGGCCGCGGGCAACCAGGTATGCAGAGGAAACATGGGAATTTTAATCGCAAAGGCCAGGGCACAGGCCAGAAAAATCCACATCTGGTATTGGTATGAGTAGTGATGAGCCATGAGCTCGGGGATAAAGAATGTCCCGGTTTTAATGAACAGGGCAATAATGGCAACCAGCAGGAATACACTGCCAGTCAGGGTGTAAATGAAGAACTTGATGGAAGCATAATCTTTGCGTTGACCACCCCAGACCGCGATCAGCAGATACATGGGAATCAGCATTGCTTCCCAGAAAATATAAAAGAGAAAGGTATTAAGACAGATGAAAACCCCAAGCATCGCTGCTTCCATCACCAGGACAACAAAAATAAATTCTTTAAAACGATCTTTAATATAATTCCAGGAACAAAGGATGCACAGAGGCATAACGAAGGTTGTCAGCAGAACCAATAAGACGCTTATACCGTCAACGCCGACCGAAAAATTGAGGTGCAGCGCCGGGAACCAACGGTAAACCTCAGCAAACTGATACTTGGCCGTACTTGGATCAAATCGGATATACAACGGCAAGGACACCACCGCGGTAACCAGGGTAACCAATAAACCCCAGCTTTTCAGCAAACCATCACCCTTGAGAAAAATGGCAATCAGAGCTCCCACCAGAGGAATACCCAGGACTACCGACAGTATCGGGTAACTTAACGTGTTGTAAATCAGATATTGTTCCATATAATGACCGCAGTCTACTTGAGCATTTTCAGATCAAGACAACAATTATCAAGATAATACAAAGGGCCACTGCCGCACCACCGATATAGTGCTGAATTTTACCGGTCTGCAGTTTACGCAGCTCATCCCCACCTCGAACAACCCCCTTAGCCGAGCCGTCCAACACCCAATCAATACCCTCCCAGTCAAACCATGACATCGCCTTGGCAACCGCTAAGGTAAAACGATAACCAATCGTCCGGTACACTTCACCAATCCAATCGTTTGCTTTACCAATGGGCTTAGATGCAAGCCACATAAACACCAAGGCACCTTTACGATAAAACCAGTCCAGATCCAGGTTGCTTTTGGCGGCAGGTTTCAAATAGTTGACCATCAAATAGAAACCAAGGCCAGTGAATCCCAACAGCTGGAATGTCTCTGACAAATGATAGGAAGTATATGGATGCCAGTTTACCGGATAAGGCAGCATCCGGTAGAGGTATTCAGGATAAAATCCCAGGAAAAAACACATAAAAGCGGCAATGAACATTCCCAATTGCATATTCCAGTAAGATTCTTTTGCCTTCACCCCGGAATCTTTACCGAACCAGATGAAATAGGGCAGCTTGATACCAACGGAAAGGAAGGTACCCACAGCGGCCAGACTCAACATCAGCATAATAAATATTCGATGATCCACCCCGGCAGCCGCAATAATCATCGATTTACTGATAAAACCGCTGGTAAGGGGAAAACCGGAGATGGCGATACCGCCGATGACCGTGAATACCAGGCTCCAGGGCATATATTTATACAACCCTCCAAGATCGCTTAATTTGGATTTTCCGGTCATTTCCAGGACCGATCCAACCCCCATGAATAACAGGGCTTTATACAGAATATGGGCATAGGCATGGGCACAGGCTCCATTGATAGCCATGGCCGTACCAATTCCCACCCCGCAGACCATATAACCAACCTGGCTGACAATATGGTACGCCAGTATCCGGCGGGCATCATTTTCAATCACCGCGTAAGCAACCCCGTAAACAGTCATAATCGCTCCCAGGATCGCCAAGGCAGTAAATCCGGGAAAACCACGGGCCAGAACATAAACCGCGGTCTTAGTAGTAAAAGCACACATATAAACCGCCCCGGTAACTGTTGCTTCAGGATAAGCATCGGGCAACCAGGCATGGATGGGAGGAACCGCCGCATTCAGCATAAAACCGATCATTATCAAATAATCCGCCGTGGTGGCCCCATCAACGGCTATCCTGGTAAATGTCAGATCATGGAGGTTATGATAGCGGAGGAAAATACCCGCCAGAAGGATCAATCCACCGGTGGTATGGACCAACAGGTAGCGATAGCCCGCCTCAATAGAACGCTTCTTTTTGCGATACCAAACCAGAAAGACCGAAGCAAAGGCCATCAATTCCCAAAAAATAAACAAGGTCAGGTAATCACCTGCCAATGTTGTACCCAAAGAACCGGCCACATAAAGGAAGGCCGCCATATGCTGGCCACTTTCCTTCACATGCAGACCATAAATACTGCCGATGAGGGCCATCAGGGTAAAAACATGGAGAAATACATAGGTTAGTTTATCCACCCGACCAAAAGTCAACTCAAAGCCCATAAAATGACAAATGCCAAAACTGGCCGGCAAATGATGAATCTGGTAGAATGCCAGCAAAGGAACAATCAGCAATAATGCCTTCTGGAGCTTCAGCCGCTTGGCAAATGGCAGCAGCATGGCACCAATAATAAAATAGGCAGCCGGATGCATGAATATGGTATTACTCATCATAGTAATCTTCACCCTTTACCAACCAGACGTGGGACAGGCCTTTAAAGACGACAATCATTCCCAGACAGCCAAAGATTCCGAACAAGGTCCAGAAACCGATAACGCTATCACCCCAGAAATGTGCGTGATGTCGTTCGGCAAAGAAATCAAAAACCAGGGTAAAAGCCAGATAGGCAAAAAATATCCATTTGAGCGCCACGGAATGCTCGCGCAGGTAGCCAAACAATTGTGCAATCATGTGCCCACCATCATATGTATGATTTTCAGAAACAGATCAGGATAAATACCGAAAAGCACCGACAAAATTGAAGTGATGCACAAAGGTATCACCATCAACATAATCAAGGGTGAAGACTCCAGGGAACCTGTCTGCCCAACATCCTCCGGCAAAGGTTTGCCATAAAAGGAATGGAGGAAGACCGGCACGAAGTAGCCGGCATTCAGCAGACTACTGGCCAAAAGAACAACCAGTAAAATCACATTGTGAATGTCCATGGCCCCCAAAGCCAGAAACCATTTTGTCACAAAGCCACTAACCGGCGGCGCCCCGATCATACTCAAAGATGCAAGACCAAATGCGATCATGGTCAAGGGCATCCGATGTCCCAGGCCACCCATTTCCCTGATATCCTTTTTCCCCGAAGCCACCATGATCGCCCCGGCACAGAAAAAGAGGGTTATCTTGGAAAAAGCATGGTTGACAATATGGATGAGTCCACCGGTCACCGCATTAGGCGTCAGCATGGCCACCCCGAGAACGATATAGGAAAGCTGGCTAATGGTTGAATAAGCCAGGCGGGCCTTGAGATTCGTTTTAGTCAAGGCAATAATCGAAGCGGTAATTATGGTAAAAGAAACAAAGTAGGCGGTAAAGATTCCCAGATGAAACTGATGCAGCAGCTGAGTTCCAAACACTGACAGCATTATCCTGCAGATGGAAAAAACACCAACTTTGACCACCACCACCGCATGCAGCAAAGCACTGACCGGCGTCGGTGCCACCATCGCCGAAGGCAGCCAGTTATGCAACGGCATAATCCCGGCTTTGGCAAAACCAAAAAGACACATCAAAAAAGAAATGGTCACCAGCCAGCGATTGGCGTCGTTGGGAAAAATTCCATGAACAATATCGGCGGTGGCAAAATCAAGGGTCCCGCATTGAATATAAATAAGAACCATCGCCGGCAGCAGGAACGCCTTCGAAGTAAACATCAGGTAGGTAATATATTTCTTTGCCCCCTCATATCCCTCTTCATCCTGGTGATGGGCAACCAGCGGGTAGGTAAAGATTGAGACAATTTCATAAAAGAGGTAGAGGGTAAACAGGTTGCCGGCGAAAGCTGCCCCCATGGCAGCACCAACCGATACCGCATAACAGACGTAGAAACGAGTCTGCGCATGTTCATTCAAGCCCCGCATATAGCCAACACAATAAAAACCGGCCATAATCCAGAGAAATGATGCGGTTCCGGCAAACAAAATTCCCAGACCATCCAAGTGGAATTTTACCGAGATCCCCGGATAAAGGGTGAAAAGAGTATACTCGTAAGCACCACCGTTCAGGATATGTGGCACCAGGTTGACCACCGACAGAAACGTCAACACGGCCCCAATAATCGACCAGGTCTCCCTGATATTGGGTTTCTTCCCCGATGCCATGATGAGCAGCGCAGCCACCATCGGAATGGCCGTGGTCAGCAGAATTTTACTGGTGATGATCGTTTCCATACATTTCCCTGCGCAGTAATTGTTTCCAGTTTATAAGCTACAATTACCTGTTAACCGTGTAAATCATGTACTTCATCCGGGTCGGATGTCCGGTATCGTCGATAAACAGCCAGGATGACACTGACTGCGATTGCCGCTTCCGCTGCCGCAATCCCCATAATAAACAAAGTGAAAATCTGACCAACTGCAGGATTAGGAGCCAAAAAACGGTTAAAGGCCATAAAATTTAATCCCGCACCGTTGAGAATCAACTCGGTTGAAATCAGCATACCAATAAAGGTCCGATGCTGGATCATCCCGTAGAGACCAAGGATCAACAAGAAAAGTGCCACCACCAGATAAGTATTGAGATTAGCGCTCAAATACATCAGAAGTGCTCCCCTTTTTTCCCCCGGGCCAGGACAATAGCCCCAACAATGGCCGTCAACAGGACTACAGAAATCAACTCAAAGGCCAGGCAATACTGGTAAAGCAAACTTTCTCCCAGGTAGGACAGGGTAAAATCTCCCATCCTGGATGCCGACGGTACCCAGAATGTTCGGCTAAGGGCAACCAGCAACAATATAAAAACCAGGATGCTGGATAACAGCGCCAGAAAAGTATTTTTCCCGGTGATGCCTTCAACTCGCACCTGATTCGGGGTATAACCGACCATAATCCCGAAAACAATCATGATGCAGACAGCCCCGACATAAATCAGGATCTGCATCATCGCCAGAAATGGACTGCCCAGATAGAAATATAATCCGGCAACCCCCAACAGCGAAACCGCCAGACCGAGTACCGCATGCATAAGGATACTTGACCTCACCGCCAGTAAACCGCCGAAAAAAACCAGCAGTATAAAGGCAAAGAAAAGGGCCTCGGCAATATACTGGTAGAGAATCATCCCTTCTCCTCCAGCCGTTTAATCAGGTCATAATGAAATTCTTCCCGGGTAAAACCGGCAATATTATAATCCATGGAATATCTAATAGCTCCCTTGGGGCAGGTTTCAACACAGGTTCCACAGAGACTGCATTTGGTAAAATCCAGCTTGAAAACAGTCAGGGTTTTCTTTTTCTCCCCCTCCTTTTTCTCCCCTTTGACGGTGAAACAACCGGAGGGACAAGCCCGGGCACACATACCACAGACAATGCACCGTGACCCCCCGGTTTCAGGATCCTTGACCAGTTCCACATGGCCACGGTAATTAGGGGTAATCTCCAGCTTCTCACGGGGATAATGGACGGTCACCTGGGGTAAAAAGCAGGTTCTCAGGGTAACTCCCAACCCGATAATCAGGCTTTTACCACCGACATATAAATCTTTAAAATAACCGCTGTTTCTCATAATAACTTGACCAGCACCGCGGTAACCAGCAGGTTAACGAGGGCAAAAGGGATCAGATATTTCCAGCAGAAATTCATCAACTGGTCAAAGCGAGTTCGGGGATAGGTCCACCGTACCCAGATCATGAAAATCATCAAGCCATAGGCCTTGATTAAAAACCAGATGGCTCCACTATATTCCCCAAATGGCAGAGGAATACCATGCCATCCCCCGAGAAACAGGGTAGTGGCAATAGAACAGACAACAAACATATTGGCATATTCAGCCAGCATGAAGAGACTGAAGCCCATGCCGCTGTATTCCGTATGGTAGCCCGCCGTCAATTCACTTTCAGCCTCAGGAAGATCAAAAGGGGCCCGGTTAGTCTCGGCAAACGAAGCAACTATATAAATGACAAAAGCAATGGGCTGAACCAGAAAAAACCAGATTTTATGCTGGGCCTGAACAATCCCCTGCATGCTGAAAGTATTGGTCATCAGGATCACCGCCAACAGTGACAGCAGCATGGGAATTTCATAGGAGATATTCTGGGCCACCGAGCGCATAGCCCCAAAAAGCGAATATTTATTGTTTGAACCCCAGCCGGCCATGAGAATAGCCATGACATTAAGGGAGGAAATGGCCAGGATAAATATTAAGCCAATATCAAAATCACGAGCCTGCAGTTTAGAACTGAAAGGAATGACCATCAGCGGCAGGACCACCGGCACAAAGGAAAGCAACGGCGCCAGGCGAAAGAGAAAACGGTCCGCATCCTTAGGGATAATAAGTTGTTTGCCGATCAGTTTAAAGCCGTCAATAAGCAACTGCAGAATCCCGTGAGGACCGACTTCCATCAGACCGGGACGGCGCTGGATCCGGGCAGAAAGCTTGCGTTCCAGATAGCCCATAATCAAAGCATTAAGGAAAACAAAGGCGACGATCAAGACTACCGCAATCACCATCCGCAACAATATTAAATTTCCAGCCATTTCCATATATTCTACCTGTCGATCTCAGGAATAACCAAATCAAAACTACCCATGGCGGCTACCAGATCAGAAAGGAGCATTCCCCGGCACAGTTCCGGCAGCACGCTGAGATTGGAATAGGATGGCACCCTGATTTTCAAGCGATAGGGCACATCACTGCCATCACTGACCATATAAT
>DQWO01000171.1 GCA_011042595.1 Pseudomonadota bacterium | reverse complement strand
TTATTCAATAACTTCGCTGACGACCCCGGCACCAACCGTCCGGCCACCTTCACGAATCGCAAAACGCAAACCTTCTTCCATGGCGATAGGAGTGATCAGGTTGCCCACTATGGTCACATTATCTCCGGGCATTACCATTTCCACACCCTCTGGAAGATCCACCGTTCCGGTTACATCCGTAGTCCGAAAATAAAACTGCGGCCGGTAGCCATTGAAAAATGGCGTATGACGACCACCTTCCTCCTTGGTCAGAATATAAACCTCGGCATTGAACTTCGTATGCGGGGTAATGCTCTTCGGGGCGGCGATAACCTGACCACGGACAATCTCATCCCGCTTCTTGCCCCGCAGCAGCAAGCCAACATTATCACCAGCCTGCCCCTGGTCCAGAAGCTTCCGGAACATCTCAACCCCGGTTACCACCGTCTTGTCCGTCTCACGGATTCCGACGATCTCCACTTCTTCACCAACCTTGATTATTCCACGCTCAACCCGACCGGTGGCTACCGTCCCACGACCGGATATACTGAATACATCCTCAACCGGCATCAGGAAGGGTTTATCTATGTCACGCTCCGGAATGGGAATATAGCTGTCAACGGCATCCATCAGCTCAACGATACTCTTCCATTCCTCGCAGTCACCAGGACCGTCACTCTCCAGGGCTTTCAGAGCGCTGCCCATTATGACCGGCACATCGTCACCGGGAAAATCATACTGGCTCAACAGCTCCCGAACTTCCATCTCCACCAGCTCCAGAAGCTCGTCATCATCCACCATGTCACACTTATTCAGATAGACAACAATATAAGGAACTCCAACCTGACGGGCCAGAAGAATGTGCTCCCTGGTCTGCGGCATGGGTCCGTCAGCCGCGCTCACAACCAGAATGGCTCCGTCCATCTGCGCCGCTCCGGTAATCATGTTCTTCACATAGTCCGCGTGACCCGGACAGTCCACATGGGCATAGTGACGGTTATCCGTCTCATACTCTACATGGGCCGTGGCTATGGTAATCCCACGCTCACGCTCTTCCGGCGCCTTGTCAATCTCATCAAAGGCCGTATACTCCGCCTGGCCTTTCAGCGCCAGTACCTTGGTGATCGCTGCTGTCAAGGTTGTCTTGCCATGATCAACATGGCCTATGGTACCAATGTTTACGTGCGGCTTCGTCCGCTCATACTTCGCTTTAGCCATCGCTCGCTCTCCTTGAGTATCGCTTTTCTATACTGTCTCCACGCAATGCAGGAAACAACCAACTATTATGTTCATGGGCTGCTGTGCCCGATAATCTCTTCACTAATTGTTTTGGGAACCGGTTCATAGCAGGAAAACTGCATGCTGTAGGTTGCCCTTCCCTGGCTCTTGGACCGCAGGTCCGTCGAATAACCAAACATCTCCCCTAATGGAACCTGCGCACTGACAACCTGGGCTCTGCCGCGAGCTTCAATCCCCAGAATCCGACTGCGGCGGGAATTAAGGTCTCCCATTATATCACCAAGAAATTCTTCCGGAGTTACCACTTCAACTTCCATGATCGGCTCCAGAATTACCGGCTTCGCCTGGCGACATCCGGCTTTAAAACCCATTGAACCAGCAATTTTGAACGCCATCTCAGATGAATCAACATCGTGGTGTGAACCATCTACCAGAGCGACCTTCACATCCACCACCGGATAACCGGCCAGCACTCCGGTCTTCATGGCCTCCTGAACCCCGTTTTTCACTGCCGGGATATACTCTCTGGGAACCACTCCGCCGACCACTTTATCTTCAAAAACAAAACCTTCACCGGGAGGCAGTGGCTCCAGCCGAAGCCATACATGACCATATTGCCCCCGCCCTCCGGACTGTCTGACAAATCGTCCTTCACTCCTGACGGCGCTGCTAATTGCTTCCCGGTAGGCGACCTGCGGTTTACCAACATTGGCATCAACCTTGAACTCACGCCGCAAACGGTCGACAATAATTTCCAAGTGCAACTCACCCATTCCGGAAATAATCGTCTGCCCGGTATCCTCATCGGTTCGGACCTTGAAGGAAGGATCTTCAGCTGCCAGTTTACCCAGCGCCACCCCAAGTTTATCCTGGTCGGTTTTACTCTTCGGCTCAATGGCAATGGAAATCACCGGTTCAGGAAACTCCATGGCCTCCAGGATCACCGGCCTCTTTTCATCACAGAGGGTATCGCCGGTGCTTGATCTTTTCAAACCAATGGCCGCCACAATATCGCCGGAATAAACCTCTTTCACATCTTCCCGCTTATTGGCATGCATCTTGAGCAGTCGCCCGATCCGCTCCTTGCGGGAACGGGTGGAATTCAAAACGCTCATCCCCGAAGAAAGCACCCCGGAATAAACCCGCAGGAAGGCCAGCTGGCCGACAAAAGGATCCGTAAAGATTTTGAATACCAAGGCGGCAAACGGAGCACTGTCATCCGCCGGCCGCTTCACTTCTCGGCCACTGACCGGGTCCATGCCCGTCATGGCTTCCACATTTAGAGGAGATGGCAGATAATCAATAATCGCGTCAAGCAACGGCTGCACCCCCTTATTCTTGAAGGCTGAACCACACAAAACCGGAGTCAGTTTAATGGCCAGAGTCAACCGCCTGATAAGCTGCCTCATCTCTGCCGGAGAAATTTCCTCTCCTTCCAGGTAGCGGGAGGCAAAATCATCATCGAGATCAGCCAGAATTTCACCCATGGATTCCCGATATTCATCAACCTGTTCCCGCAGGTCAGCAGGAATTTCCCGAATTTCGTATTCTACTCCCAAAGAGCCCGGATCGTAATAGATGGCTTTTTCTTCAATCAGGTCTATTACCCCGACGAACCGCTCTTCCACCCCGATGGGCAGCTGTACCGGAAGCGGATTGGCTCCCAGGCGGTCACGCATCATGGTAATACCCCGACCAAAGTCGGCCCCGACACGATCCATTTTATTAATAAACGCAATCCGCGGCACCTGATATTTATCTGCCTGGCGCCAGACGGTTTCTGACTGGGGCTCAACTCCCCCAACCGAGCAAAAAACTGCTATGGCGCCATCAAGCACCCGCAAGGATCGCTCAACTTCTATGGTAAAATCAACATGACCAGGAGTATCGATAATATTGATTCGGTGATCGCGCCAAAAGCAGGTGGTCGCTGCCGAGGTAATGGTAATCCCCCGTTCCTGTTCCTGCTCCATCCAGTCCATGGTCGCCGTACCATCATGGACTTCGCCGATTTTATGAGAAATGCCGGTATAGTACAGTATCCGTTCGGTGGTCGTGGTTTTGCCGGCATCGATATGGGCCATGATGCCGATATTGCGCTGCTGCTCCAGAAGATATTGACGAGCCACGACGGTCCACTGCCTCTCCTACCAACGGTAATGGGCAAAAGCTTTATTGGCTTCAGCCATTTTATGGGTATCTTCCCGCTTCTTGACCGCGGCCCCCCGGTTATTGGCCGCATCCATGAACTCAGCCGCCAGTTTCTGTTCCATACTTTTCTCGCCCCGGGAGCGAGCATAGCCAATCAGCCAGCGAATGGCCAAGGCAACCTTACGTTCCGGCCGCACCTCAACCGGAACCTGATACGTCGCCCCACCGACCCGGCGTGATTTCACTTCCAGCAGCGGCTTTACATTCTCCACCGCTTTCTTGAATACCCCGAAAGGCTCATCCTTGCTGCGTTCTCCGATTATATCAAGGGCCTGATAAAACATGTTCTGAGCCACGCTTTTTTTACCATCCAGCATCAAGCGATTGACAAATTTGGCCACCAGCACGTCACGATATTTGGGATCAGGAATAATTTCTCTTTTGGGAATATCTCGCCTTCGGGACATCTTTTACACCTCAATCAAAATACCCACACTGGGCATGCATAATTCACGATACTTATTTGGGACGTTTAGTTCCATATTTTGACCGGCTCTGGCGGCGGTCCTGTACGCCAACACTGTCCAGGGTTCCCCGGATAACATGGTAGCGAACCCCAGGCAAGTCCTTGACCCGCCCGCCCCTGATCATCACCACTGAATGCTCCTGCAGATTATGACCTTCACCGGGGATATAGGAAGTCACCTCAAAACCATTTGTCAACCGCACCCTGGCCACTTTCCGCAAGGCGGAGTTGGGCTTTTTCGGCGTAGTGGTATACACTCTGACACAAACCCCCCGCTTCTGCGGAGATGCTTTCAAGGCCGTTGCCTTGGTCTTCTTTTTTATCTTTTCCCGACCTTTTCGGACCAACTGATTCAATGTGGGCATACTGCATCACTCCAGATATAAATTTAGTGCCTTACAGGTTATTTTCTTGCTTGAAACAAGAAAATGTTAAGCGCTTCACAGGTTATTCCCAAAGGGGATGTCCTGATGAAGAAGCTTATCCAGCTTTGCTGGGCTTGATAAGAGCACTTACTTGCGGGCAGCACCCGCGTTAGGCAAAAAACCTTGAGAAAAACCCGAGCAAACTATCAACTAACACTCGGAAAGTCAAGCTATTTTTCCAGCTTTTCAGACACCGCCGGTGGCGGAACACTTTGCAGCTTTTCCAGGTTATCAGTTGCGGTTTCCTGACCCGGCCAGTTCACCAGCGCTTCCTGGTAATAGGCAATCGCCCCTTTAATATCCCCCAGGTAGCGGGAAGCGATTCCCAGGTTGCACAAGACCACCGAAAGTCCTTTCTGGTAACGCTCAAAGGATTCCAGGACAATATCCTCTTCCTTTTTACCTATACGGGAAGCTTCTAACCGAGCAATCTCCTCTGCGGAAGGTTCATGCTCCTGAAGCCAGGTTTTATATATTTTCTCACTCTGGCGTAAATACACCAGGGATTCCCTGATCTTCTCCGGTAGCATGCCAAGCTTGCCACCTTCCGGAGCTACTGCCTGTTTGCCTTCCCCGTAGATGCCGGTTCGTAAAAGAATGGTACCAATACCATTCAAGACCACGGCATAATAAAAATCATCTTCAAGGTTGATTTCAGGAAGTGCTTCCAGTCCCTTTTTTGCCAGCCGGTATTCCTGCAGGGCCTGTTTTATCTTTCCCCGCACCATCTTTTTCTCACCGGAGATATAATGGCGCATCGGGACTTTATAATTGGCATCCTGCCCAAGACTTCTATACTGAATCGAACGCCAGACCATGAACAGCATCACCATGCTGATCACTGCAATCACCAGGGTGACGATCTTCATCGTCTTATTAAAATGCAGGAGATTGCGGATAAAGCCCATTGTTGAGAAACTCTCTTACTTTAAAGTCAGATCACTACGCCATTAAGGCCAAAACGCCCCGTTCAGTCAGGTTCCGGGACGAAAGAAGGAGGCGAGATATATATGGTAAATTGCCTTTTGTCAACCACAAAATAACAGCGGTTAAATGTTGACAAAGCTGAGGCTATATATTATGTTCTTCCCAGCAAAACATGCGGAGGGAAGGCGATTATGAAGGTTAGTGAAGTGATGAATACCCAGGTGATCACGGCCACCCCTGAGCAGCGGATATGTGATATCATCGAAATCTTCCAGGAGAAAGGGATTACCGGCGTCCCGGTGGTGGAGGGGGAGAAGGTTGTCGGCATGCTCTCTAAAAAAGATATAGTACCGCTGATTTCATCTTTTGAGGTAGATTATGAACCCCTGGATAAGCTGAAAAAAACCTGCAGTTATCATGTGAAAGATTACATGCAGAAAGAGGTGATTTCCGTACCGCCGGTGGAGCCAGTTGAATCCTGCGCCATGAGAATGATCAATAACAATATCAACCGCCTGCCGGTAATAGAGAGCGGTTGTCTCTTGGGCATCGTCACCCGGGGTGATATTTTGAAGGCCCTGGCCAGTTGCGGCAACTGTGAGATATAGAGGATAAAGGAAAAAGGAAAAAGGTTAGAGGTTAGAGATAAAACCGCTGAAAACAGCGGTTTTTTTATGGAAAGAATCCTTTGGCAAAAGGCGTTTTTCGGCATTGTGGACACTCCTTTAGCCTTTAGCCTTTAGCCTTTTTTTAAAGTATTCCCCCAAAGAAGCTGTTATAGGCCAGCTTCTGCAAAACCTCAACGCTGATCAATGCCTCCCGCAACTCTTCCCGCTCATCATCGGGCAAAACCGCCGGATCAAGATAGTAATCATATTTACTGCCGGAAACAATAGCCTCAAGCTGGGAGATCATCTTCGCCCGGGTCAAAACCAGGTAGGCTTTTTGCAAGCGATGGGAAAATTCACCATCAAAATGATGCCCGGCTTCAAGCGCCTGCAGGCGGGCCACCGTATTCGTGACCTGTATTCCGTATTTCAGCGCGAACACCCTGGTGGTCATAATCAGCGGTGCCCAGCCGAAAAGCTTTACATTAAATTTACCGGCATGTTCACCTCTGTTTTCAAGGCGGAATTTATTAAAAAAATTCAAGCCCACCGACGACATCACCGCACTGCGGGCCATGGTCATCACGGCATCAACATGATCGTGAATCATGGTGTGGACTTTATTGATAAAACGTTTACCCACTTCCGGTGAACCGGCACAATAGGACACATCCATGAGAATAATAATACGCAGTAGATTCTCCTGGACCTGATTATTAAACACCTCCTCCATGGCTTCCCGCCAACGGGCATAGGAACCCCGCCAATTTTCATTGACAGGCATGATATTCCCGGTACAAAGGGCAAATCCGGCCGTATCCAGATCATGAACCACCTGATCGGCAAATCCCAGAAAATAATCATCAACCGCGGGTGAACCATCCTCTTCATAGACCAGGGCATTATCCTGATCGGTAAAAAAGGTCTGTTCCTGCCGACCGTCACTACCCATATTAAACCAGGCAAAGGAACAGGGAGGTTTTCCAACCCGGACCAGCGCCAGTTCAATCACTTTTTCGGTAATCCGGTGCCGGTAGTAGGTAATCAACTGGTGAGACTCCATCACTCCCACATGATGGAGAAAAAGCTCCACGGTGATATTATTCAGCGACCGGTGCAGCTCCACCAACTCATCCAGGGAACGGGCAGCGTCAATGCGGCGGACCATGCCGACAATTTCATGCCAGCGCTGATCAAAATAGGCAAGCCGTATTTCCAGCTCTTTCCGGGCATCACCCAGAGCCAGCATCCGATCTTTCAGGGTCGGGAAAAAAAGCCGTGCCCGATCGCCGCCAAAGGCATCAATCAGCAGCCGGTCGGAAGTTCCTCCTCCAAGCTTAAACGCCTTATAAAGGGTTTTAAATTTTTCCGGCCTATAATCAGTTGGCATATTCTCACACCCAACAGCTGAATGTAGTCAGTTACCATCCGGAAACTGATGTTTCCGGACGGGTGATCAGCTGTCAGCCTTTAGCTCTCAGCTCAACCAGTTATTTTTTCGATATTTTACTGAAAGATGACCGCTGAAAGCACTAAATTCATGCACAAAATAAACCAAAAAAGCAGCAAAATCCAGCAAAAAAAAGGAAGGGACGTTGCCGCCCCTCCCTCATTTTTTCCCATAATGCTCAATAAGCTATCATAGCACTATTCAAATTTAATCCCATGCACCTGCTCGCAGAGGAACTTGCGGACTTCCACCGAAGGTGGTGCGGTTACCGAAGAGACGATAATATTGGTAATTAAGGCAATCGGCATCAGGATCAGTGAAGAAGAAGTAAACGGAACAAGCTCGGACAGCATGGTGCCCTTGCCGGCGCCCCTCCCCCAGAAGAAGAAGAACACGGTAAGACCAAGACCAACCAGCATCCCGGCGATAGCCCCATATTTATTGGCACGGCTCCACCAGATCCCCAGCAGGAAGGTCGGGAAGATGGTGTTACCAGCGATGGCAAAGGCCATGGCGACAATCTGGGCAATCAGGGCGAATGGTTTCAGGGCGAAAATAATAACAATCAGGCCCAGGAGGAAAACACCAACCTTGGAAACCATCATCCGGGAACCTTCAGAGGCATCCGGATTGATAACCCGATAATAGATGTCATGGGATGCCGCGGAGCCGGCAGCCAGCAACAGACCGGAAACCGTAGAGAAGGCGGCAGAGATCGCACCGGCAGCCAGGTAACCACAGAACCACTGGGGCAGTCCGGCACGCTCGGCAGCCAGGACGACGATGGCATCAGCCAATTTTTTCTGCGGCACCATCCCCATTTTGGCCGCCATGACCCGGGCAAAACCAGCGTAGGCCGGTGAACTCCAATAGAGCAGGCCGATGAAGAACAGGCCCCAGACCACTGACCAACGGGCGTCACGGGTGTTGGGTACAACGTAAAAACGGGACAGCACATGGGGCAGCCCGGCGGTACCCACCATCATGGTGAAACAGAGGGCTATCCACTTATAGGTGGTGGACACACCCCAGGGCATTACATACAGCCAGTTTGAATGGGCTATTTTTTCAGCCAGCGCCGGAGCTATGGCTGATGTTGCCTGAGTACCAATATTGGCAACATCGGTAAATTTAGTCCCTAAATCATAGACCGCGGACCCATAACCGATTTCCGGAATCAGGTAAAAATAACCCAGTTTCCTGGCAATAAAAACCAGCGGAAAGATAAAAGCGGTAATGATAATCACGTACTGGAACTGCATGTTCTTGGTGGCCCCGAGCATACCGGCAATGATGATATAGGCCAGGACGACACCGGTACCAACGAAAACCGAGGTGGCATAATTAAAACCAAAAACCCAGCTGAACATCAGGGCGATACCCTTGTACTGAGCAATGGCGTAGGTTAAGGAAATGATAATCGCGGTCAAGGCGGCAATTACCCGCGCGGCCTGCGATTCATAGCGGTCACCGATAAAATCGGCGGCAGTATATTTACCGAAACGACGGATCTGCCCGGCCATCAGCACCAGCAGCATAACGTAGCCGCCGGTCCAACCGAGAATGTAGGCCAGAGAAAAATAGCCCTTCAGGTACAACAACCCGGCCATACCCAGAAAACTGGCCGCACTCATCCAGTTACTGGCAATGGCGGCGCCGGCGCCAACCCGACCAATCCCGCGGCCGGCCGCCCAGTAGTCATCCTGGTCCTTGGCCTTATGGCCCATACCGATCCCGACAAAAGCAATCAGGACGATGGCAAGAATAATCGCCGGTCCCAGCTTAAATCCAGTTTGTATTCCCATTATTTACCCCCTAGATATAAAATTTTAAATAGACACAATCCAGCAATAACTCCCACAGCTTAAATATCACCTTTTTCATGCCTGTCTTCCAAGGCGTCAATGAGGATATTAAACCAGATGCACAGCAGGATGTAGACGATGATCATGAACTGACCGGACCACCAGTAATGGAACGGAAAGCCCAGAAACTTCATGTGGGTTAGAAAACTCTCGCCCTGTGGATTTGTCTGCACCATCCGCAGCAGGATTTGAAACCCGAAGGTCCCGAGTGCCCAGATAACCAGCATGATCCAGATATAACCAACTTCGGTCTTCTGGAATGCACCCTGGGGGCTGAAAAAATTGATGTAATACTTGTCACCGTTATTAGCCATAATTTCTACTCCTCCTCCAAAAAGTTATATTCCCCTTCTGAAATAACCCGAAAAAAATAGTATAGAAGAACAATCAACTGCAATAAACGAGAACCCGCACCCCCTTAAAGAATCCACCTCCTTTCCTGAACCTCAACCACGCTGTACGCGACTCCCGGCAAAGGGAAATCGGTCCATATAGTTATCCTTATGAACCTTAGCAGAAATAATTAAAACATTGTCCCATGGATGTCAAGGAAAAAAAACGATATTTTATTACCATTTTTTCTTGCACGTTTTATCACAATGTCGTACAATTAAAGTCATTTAGCCAATATAGATATAATTAGCCAATATCATTAAGCAAACATGAAGAAGGGATCAATGAAATGTGGAAACATATCACCAGCGAAACGTTAATTTATGGAATTATGGGAAAGCCGGTAAACCATTCTCTTTCACCGAAAATTCATAACATTGTCTTTCGCCTGGCGGAGATTGATGCCGTCTACCTGCCCTTCCCGGTATCATCGTCCCAGGTGGAGGCTGCAATTGCCGGTCTCCAGGCCCTTAACATCAGCGGCGTCAATGTTACTATCCCCCACAAGGAAGCGGTCTTTAAATATCTGGACCAACAGGATGATGCCGCCCGCCATATCGGGGCGGTCAATACCATCAGCATCCGGGATGGGCGGTTGTTTGGAGCCAACACCGACTGGAGCGGTTTTGCCGACTCCCTGAAGCGCCATCAGCTGAATCCGGCCGGCCAGCGGATTGCCGTCCTTGGAAGCGGCGGTTCCGCCAGGGCCGTTCTCTACGCCCTGGGGGAAAATAATTGTAAAGAAATCGAAATCTTCAACCGAACATTTGAAAAAGCAGTGGCAATGGCTGGCCGTTTTGGCCGGTTCTTTCCCGAAACCCGGTTCAAAGCCAGGCAGCTGGAGGACTTTTTTCAGGATGGACAGCGGCAATCAGCCGCCAAAATCCCGGACATGGTCATTGACACCCTCCCGGGCAGCATACCTTTCAACCCGCCCGAATGGCTGCTAAGGGATGGCGGCCAGGCGATTTATTATACCATCAATTACGGCTCCGCCGGGTTGCGAAAAACAGCGCCGGCTGGCTGGACGCGAATTGATGGCCTGGAAATGCTCGTCCGCCAGGCCATGAGAAGTTTTCTTATCTGGATGGGAGATCAGTTTTCCCTGACCGAGGCGGAAGAGCTCTACGAAAAGGCTTTTAAAGATTTACGGTCCCAAATTTGATGAACGCCCGGCACAACCAGTGCTTGCATGCATCAACCATCACAAGCTGTTGCCGGTTCAACAAACCGCTAATAGCTAACGGCTAACAGCTCAAAAAAGATATGCATATGAGTCTCAAAAATAAACGGCTGGGGGAAATGCTGGTCAGCGCCAAGCAGATCAGCGAAGCCCAGCTGAATCAGGCCCTGCAGGAACAGAAAATGAATGGCGGCCGGCTCGGCTCCAAACTGGTCCAGCTCGGCTATATCAGTGAAGATGACCTGATTAATTTCCTCTGTGTCCAGTACGGGGTGCCGGCAGTCAACCTGAATGATTTTAAGATCGATGATCAGGTCGCCACCCTGATTCCCAACGACCTGATCAATAAATATATGACCATACCCATCAACCGGGTGGGATCAACCCTGATTGTCGCCACCTGCGACCCCACTAATATCTCCGCCATCGATGACATAAAGTTCATCACCGGTTACAATGTTGAAATCGTAGTGGCCTCGGAAACGATGATCAAAGGAACCATTGAGAAGCTCTTTGATTCATCGTCTATGCTTGAAGATGTCATGTCCACCTTCGATGACAGCGAAATGGAGCTGATTCAGGAAGAAGATGAACTGAATGTCTCGGAGCTGAAAAAGGAAACCGAGGATGCGCCGGTTATCCGCCTGGTCAACCACATCCTGGTGGACGCCATCCGCAAAGGCGCCAGCGACATCCATCTGGAACCCTATGAAAAGATGTTTAGGGTCCGCTACCGGATTGACGGGGTTCTTTACGAGATGATGAAACCACCCATGAGGCTGAAAAATGCCATCACCTCCCGGGTCAAAATCATGTCGGAGCTGGACATTGCCGAACGGCGGCTGCCCCAGGATGGCCGCATCAAGATGAAAGTCGGCAAGGGCAAGACCATGGATTTCCGGGTCTCAGTACTGCCAACTCTCTTCGGCGAAAAGATTGTTTTACGCCTGCTGGATCAGTCCAATCTCCAGCTGGATATGACTAAGCTGGGGTTTGAAGAAACGCCCCTTGAACACGTAAAAGAAGCCATTTACCAGCCTTTCGGCATGGTCCTGGTAACCGGACCCACCGGCAGCGGCAAAACCACCACCCTTTATTCCGCCCTCAGCGAACTGAATAAAGTTTCAGATAATATTATGACCGCTGAAGATCCGGTGGAATTCAACTTGCAAGGGGTTAATCAAGTGCAGATCAGGGAGAAGATCAAGCTGACCTTTGCCGCGGCCCTGCGGTCTTTCCTGCGCCAGGATCCGGATATTATTCTGGTGGGTGAAATGCGGGATCTGGAAACGGCTGAGATCAGCATCAAAGCGGCCCTCACCGGTCATCTGGTTCTCTCGACCCTGCATACCAATGACGCACCCAGCACGGTAACCCGGCTGATAAATATGGGAGTTGAACCATTTTTAATCGTTTCATCCCTGAACCTGGTCCTGGCCCAGCGGCTGGCCCGGAAAATCTGCCCCAATTGCCGGGAGCCCGCGGACATCCCGGTCAAAGCCCTGGTCCAGAGCGGCATGAAGGAGGAAGTGGCGGCCGAGGCCACCTGCTACATGGGTAAAGGCTGCAACGACTGCAATAATACCGGCTACAAAGGACGGATTGCCCTTTATGAAGTCATGCCGATGACCGAGGAGTTGAAAAATGCGGTAGTCAATGAGGCCAACACCATTGAGCTCAAAAACATGGCAATCAAAAACGGGATGAAAACCCTGCGTCAGAGCGGACTGAGCAAAGTCCTGGATGGGGTTACCAGCTTCAGGGAGGTATTGAGGGTAACAGCTAAGGACTAGAATCCTTAGCTGTTAGCTCTCAGCGGTCAGCAGTCAGCAGTCAGCTAAAAAAATGACGTGCATGTAATATATCGCAAATATTTTGAGTTCATAAAAAATTTTTCACCGGGCTCAGATTTCGTTGAAAGAAAAAACATGCTGAAAACATTAAATTAAAAGCTGAACACTGACATCTATAACCATGAAAGATTTCAAAAAGCTAAATGTTTGGGAAAAGGCCCATCGGCTGACACTGACAGTTTACCGATACACCAGGATTTTCCCCCAGGAAGAGCTTTATTGTTTAACCAGCCAGTTAAGGAGAGCCGTAGCATCTATACCAACCAATATAGCAGAAGGATGTGGAAGAAACAGTGATGCCGAATTGGCTCGTTTTCTAACTTTTGCTATGGGATCAGCAAGTGAAGTTGAATATCATTTACTGTTGGCCAATGATTTAGGATTTATTAAAAAAGCTGATTACCAAAAGCTGAATATTGATATCATTGAAATAAAACGCATGCTGGCAACTTTCATCAAAAAGCTGAAAGCTGACAGCTGAACGCTGATAGCTAGAACGGAGTGAAATTACATGGCAACATTGCATCAACTACTCAAAACCATGTACGATGAAGGTGCTTCGGACCTCCACATTACCTCGGCAACACCACCGCAGCTCAGGATCGACGGCAAACTCTACCCCATGGACCTGCCACCTCTGACGCCTACCGACACCAAGCAGATGTGTTACAGCATTCTCACGGACACCCAGAAGCATCGTTTTGAGGAAGAAAACGAACTGGACCTGTCGTTCGGCATCAAGGGCTTAAGCCGCTTTCGGGCCAACGTCTTTGTTCAGCGCGGCACGGTAGCCGGGGCCTTTCGGGCCATTCCCTTTGAAATCAAGACATTTGAAGAGCTGGGGCTGCCGCCGATCATCAAGGAACTGACCAAAAAACCTTCAGGACTGATCCTGGTAACCGGCCCCACCGGCAGCGGTAAAACCACCACCCTGTCGGCCATGATCGATCAGATCAACCGTGAACGCCACGAACATATCATCACCATTGAAGATCCCATCGAATTTGTCCATCCACACAAAAAATGCATCGTCAACCAGCGGGAAATAAAATCAGATACTGAGACCTTTGCCCAGGCCCTGCGCTACATTCTCCGTCAGGATCCGGACGTGGTCCTGGTTGGTGAATTACGGGATCTGGAAACCGTGGCCTCATCACTGACGGTGGCCGAAACCGGCCATCTGACCATGGCCACCCTGCATACCAACAGCTGCGCCCAGACCATCAACCGGATCATTGATATTTTCCCTTCACATCAGCAGCCCCAGATCCGTTCCCAGCTCTCTTTTGTCCTTGAAGGGGTAATTTCCCAGCAGCTGCTGCCTCGCAGCAACGGTAAGGGCCGGGTCATGGCCATGGAAATCATGATCCCCAATCCGGCGATCCGCAACCTGATCCGGGAAGATAAAGTCCACCAGATATATTCCCAGATGCAGGTGGGACAAGCAAAATTCGCCATGCAGACCATGAACCAGTCGCTGGCCAATCTGTACCAGCGGGGATTGATCAGCTTTACCGACGCGCTGGGCAAAAGCAATGATCCGACAGAACTGCGCCAGATGCTCGGCAACCTGGCTATTTAGGAGGTATTATGACTGTTTTTCTGTGGCAAGGCAAGGACCGGCAGGGCAAAAAGGTGAAGGGAGAAATTGAAGCCCTGTCCGACAGCATGGTCATCCTCGGCCTGCGCAAAAAAGGACTGACCCAACTTAAAGTCAGAAAGAAACCGAAGGAGATCAATATTACCCTGCCTTTTCTTAAAGGCCGGGTGCCGGAAAAAAACGTGGTTGTTTTCACCCGGCAGTTTGCCACCATGATTAATGCCGGGCTGCCGATTATCCAGTGTCTGGAAATCCAGTCATCACAGCAGGACCACAAGGAATTCCAGCAGGTATTGATCACCATCAAGGAAAATGTCGAAAAGGGTGAAACCCTGGCCGAGGCCCTGCGCCATCATCCCAAGGTGTTTGATTCCCTGTACTGCAACATGGTAGATGCCGGAGAAATGGGCGGCGCCCTGGATGTCATTCTCAACCGCCTGGCCTTTTTCATGGAAAAGAACATGAAACTGAAGAAAAAGGTCAAGGGAGCCCTGGTATATCCGGCCTCAGTGATGACGGTTGCGGTTATCGTTGTCGCCATCATGATGATTTTTGTTATTCCGTCTTTCCAGAAGATGTTTTCCGGCTTTGGCGCCGACCTGCCCTGGCTGACCCAGGTGGTGGTCAATATCAGTCACTTCATGCGCACCAATGTCTTGCTCATGATTATCGGCCTGATTATTGTGGTCATTGCTTTCAGACAGACCTATAAAACCACCAAAGGCCGGACCTTCTTTGACCGGCTATTTCTCAAGCTGCCGGTCTTCGGCATCCTGCTGCGCAAGGTGGCGGTGGCTAAATTCACCCGCACCCTGGGCACGATGATCTCCAGTGGCGTGCCTATCCTTACCTCACTGGGAATTGTGGCCAAAACCGCGGGCAATATCATTATTGAAAACGCCATCCTGGCGACTAAAGACAGTATCAGTCAGGGGAAAACCATTGCCGAACCGCTGGGGGACAGCGGTATTTTCCCGCCCATGGTAGTGCAGATGATTTCGGTGGGGGAATCCACCGGCGCCCTGGATGACATGCTCAACAAGATTGCCGATTTCTACGATGATGAGGTGGATGCCGCCGTGGGTGCCCTGACTTCAATGATCGAGCCGCTGATGATGGTTTTCCTGGGCACGATACTGGGAACCATGATCGTCGCCATGTATCTGCCGATCTTCCAACTGGGCTCAGTGGTGCATTAAAAACTCAACTTTCTGAGTTGCTATAAAAACAGCCCTGCCTGTCGGCAGACACGGCTGAAAATAAATTTCCAGGGATGTTCCGGCATGGCTCTCGCTCATTCTCGCCGGCCGTCCATGGCCGGCTTCCGAGGCGTCCGCCGCGAATCACATCGTGCGATTCGTTCGGCGGCCAATACCGCTATGAGCCAAGCCCGAACATCCGGCAATATGACCCTGGCAATGCAAGTCAGAAAATTGAGTTAAAAAGGTTTGTAGATGGGGACAGAAAAAAAGATGGGGACAGCATTCATTGCTGTCCCCGATAACAATGTTCCCGATTTAAGCGGCAGCAAAAAAATCAAAATTCTCCTGGCCTTCCGAATTTCTCTGGTCACCATCCTGCTGGGAATCCTGATTCTTTTTGATTTTACCTGGCCTGACAACAGCGTTCCCCTTTCCTATTCCCTCTATCTGTACATTGCCCTTGTCTATCTAATCACCATCATCTACACGGTACTGCTCTACAAAAAGGTCAATCAACAACGCTTCATCTTCGTCCAGCTGGCCATTGATGTCATTCTGATCAGCATCCTGCTGTTGCTGACCGGAGGATTCTACAGCCTTTTTTTTCCGCTGTACTATTTCATCATCCTCGGCAGCTCGCTCTTTCTCGAGCGGCAGAAGAATCTGGCATTACTGCTCCTCTGCTGCCTTTTATATCCAGCGGTCATCATTTGTCACTTTCTTCCCCCGGCAAGCGATATCCTGGCCCTGCCGCTGCTGGCAGCCAATGCCCGCGGCACTTTTGCTTCCGCCCTTTTTCTCCGGCTGGCATCATTTCTCATTTTTGCCTTCATTCTCCGGCTGATCACCCGGGAACACCAGAAAACCCGGGAGGCATTGAAACAGAAGGAAAGCGACCTGGCGGAAATCAAGCGCATCAGTGATCATATTGTCCAATCAATTGACAGCGGTCTGCTTACCATTGACAATCATATGACGATCATTTCGCTGAACAAGGCCGGAGAACAACTGCTTGGCCGCTCTCTGTCCTCGGTGCTGAAACGCCCGCTGGCGGTACTGCTGCCAGACCTGCCGGAATTACAGGAAGGAAAGACCCTACTTCGCCATGAGCTTGACTATCGCCACCCGGCCGGCAGGCGACTGACCCTCGGCTACTCCATCACTGACCTGGAAAACGAAACCGGTGAACAGCTGGGGAAAATCGTTGTTTTTCAGGACCTGACCGAATTGAAAAAGATTGAACAGCAGCTGAAAATTGCCGACCGACTGGCGGTACTGGGACGACTTTCAGCCAGCATGGCCCATGAAATCCGGAATCCGATGGCCGCCATCCGCGGCTCGGTGGAAATGCTGCACAACGAACTTAAGCTGGAAGATCCAACCCATGCCAAATTAATGCAGATTATTTTGCGGGAATCCGATAGGCTTAACCGGTTGATCAGCGATTTCCTCTCCTTTGCCCGCCAGGACAGCCGGGAGCAGAAAACCATTAACCTGCCGGCTATGCTTAAAGATATAATTTTCCTGTTCCGCAACCAGTTTCCCCGAATCTGCTTCGCGGAAATTTTTGAATCGGAAGAACAGCTGGTTAGCGGAAATCCTGATCAAATCAAGCAGGTATTCTGGAATCTCTACAAGAATGCCATCGAAGCAGTGGGAGAACATGGCAGTATTAAACTCAACAGTATAGTAAAGAAAAATCCCGCCGGTTACGGGAAAAACAGTGAACCAGTCATCGAGATCATCATTGAAGACGATGGCCCCGGGATTCCGGATGAAGTGGCCGGAAATATTTTCGAACCCTTCTTCACTACCAAAAAGGAAGGAACCGGCCTCGGCCTGTTTATCGTTTTTCAGCTGCTGAAGCTTAACGGCGGCACCATCAGCATCCATAACCTGGAACCTGGACCGGGCGCCCGGACGGTGGTCACCCTGCCCCAAAATAATCCTGAAGACTTGAGGCCGGCTGCCGAATAGGTAAAGAAGATGGCTGAAAAAAAATTAGTTTGAAGGATGTTCCGGCATGGCGCTCGCTCATT
>DQWO01000063.1 GCA_011042595.1 Pseudomonadota bacterium | reverse complement strand
TGATGAAACCGTGCGTCGCGCCCTCAATATGCGCTATACCAATGACGAAATCGAAGAAAGCATCGCCGCCTGCTTGGACGCCGGCTGCCGGCGCTTTGATCTGTTCTTCATGATTGGTCTGCCTGAGCAGACGGCCCAATCGGTATTGGAAAGTATCGATTATTTTGAGCGCCTGCTGGAACGTTTCGGCGATGGTCGTCTGATGCCCTTCATCGGGCCGCTGGCCCCTTTCGTTGATCCGGGATGCCCCATCTACGAACAAGCGGAAAACTATGGTTATCGCATCCTTTGCCGAACCCTGGAGGAACATCGCCAGATTCTGCTGGGCCCCACCTGGAAACACATCCTGAATTATGAAACTCGCTGGATGAGCCGTGATGAATTGGGAGACGTGACTTATGAGGCCGGCAGACGACTCAACGCCCTCAAGGCCCGCTTCGGCCTCATCAGTCAGAAGGTGGCCGCGGAAACCGAAGACCGCATTAACCGCGCTGTTTCACTGATGGCGACCATTGACCAGCTGATCAAGGATTGTACGCCGGAAGAACTTGAGCGGGAGCTGATGATTCTCAAACCGCAGATTGATCGGGCCAACGTTTCCACCGTTTGTGAAAAAACTGAACTGGATCTGCCTTTTGGCATAACCTCTTTTAATTTTCCCCAGTTGATTAAGATGGGGGCTGCCGATTTCTGCAGCAATATCTTTAAAAGGAGAAGAAGACGACGATAATCCTCAAACTTAATAGCCCAGCAGGTCGGCAATTTGCTGCAGCTTGTCTTTTTCGGTAATATCGCCTACCAGTTCCGGAATGATCTGAATGGGGTCAGTGGTCCGTTTGTGAAGATTCTGCTGCCAGTGCATCTGGTTGTCCCGTTTTGTTTCCAGAAAGGCGTTGCCCCGGCATACTTCGGCGGAAAGCATTTTGTTGAGAATGTAGCCGTTTAAGGGGATGCCGAACTCAACCAGCGAGTTGCCGATAAACAGGGCCTGCTCTACGGGCAGACGTTCCGGATTGGTAACCACCCAGGCTGAGGCGTCTTCTTTCAGCATAGCGATGACTTCCTCGGTTAATCGGCGCCATTTATGGATGAGCTCCAATGGATTGACCTGGTTGAGTACTCCTTTTACTTTAAGATAGAGCTTTTGCGCCTGGGTTAAATGGGTATAGAAAAGCTGCTGCACAAACAGCAGGTTGAGTGTGGCGGCGGTGGGGGCTGTATCCCAGATGATCATTTCATAGGTCCCGGCATTGCGCAGGGTCAGGACATAATCCAGCATGAATTCCTCATCAATGCCCGGAGCCCCTTCGATATAATCAATGATATCTTTTTCAACCGGTAGGAATGAAGAAATGACGGTATAAATTTCATCGGCGAATTTTTCCCGCCAGAGATGTAATACCACCTTCCTGGTCAGTTCAATTACGTCAAGATTGGAGGAGATCGGAGTGATCTCTTTGCTGACATCGGTATGGAAAATTTCCGACAGGGAACCGGAGGGATCCGTTGAAACGATCAATGTTTTAACCGATTGGGCATAGTGGAGGGCTGTGGCCACCGACATGGTGGTTTTCCCCACTCCTCCTTTGCCCGTAAACATAATGATTTTGCTTTTTTGACGGGGCATGTTCCACTCGCTTATTGTTTCATCCGCGATAAAGGTATTTGGCCGGCCGATTTGCTTCCAGCCGACCGGATATGATCCACGAATAAATTAGTAGTTTTCACCCAATAGCTCGAAATGAGCCTGGGGATGAGCGCAGGCGGGGCACTCCTCCGGCGCTTCATTTCCTTCATGCAGGTAGCCGCAGTTACGGCATCTCCAGATGACTGGCTGCTCACGCTTGAAAACCCGGTCCTGGTCGATATTGTTCATCAGGTCCAGGTAGCGTTTTTCATGCTGTTTTTCGGCTACGGCGATTGCCTCAAATATATCTGCAATCTCGGTGAAACCTTCCTCGCGGGCAGTTACGGCAAATTCGGGGTACATGACCGTATGCTCATGGTTTTCTCCTGCCGCTGATTCTTTAAGATTGTCTACCGTGCTGCCGATGACGCCGGCGGGAAAAGCGCCGGTTATTTCCAGCTCACCACCTTCAAGAAGTTTGAACAGTCGTTTCGCGTGTTCTTTTTCCTGGTTGGCGGTTTCTTCAAAGATAGCTGATATCTGTACATACCCTTCTTTTTTTGCTTTGCTGGCAAAGTAGGTATAGCGATTGCGGGCCTGGCTTTCACCGGCAAAAGCGGTCAAAATATTTTTTTCTGTTTTGCTTCCTTTTAATGATTTACTCATGTCATTGTCTCCTCTGTTTGATTTTTTCGATTATTTTTAACAGGTGAATAGTTAATGTGGTTTTCATAAATGATTCATTGAGAATATTTCTATGTTTGTTCGTATGCTTTTAAGAACTCATCTCGGCTTATATTTGTTTGCGTGCAAATAGTCCTCAGTGTAGAACTTTTCAGTTTGGGATGATTTGGCATGGTTAATGGAGTTTTTGTTCCGTCTGGGTTTTCTCTGACCATCGCAATATGTTCACGCTCTCTCACAAGTTTAAAGCCAAGTCGTTTTAATGCTTTAATTACTCTTGATTTCTGGGCATCAACTGGAAATTTAGGCATTTACTACTATTCCAGTCTCAGCTACAAATGCCTCTAAAATTGGTTCATCCACCTCAAAAACTTCATCTCCAAATGTTTCTATATGGAACTGAATTGCAGATTTTATATTTGTTAAAACTTCTTCGTATGTATCACCTTCGCTCACTACCACGCCTTTCAATCCAAGCGGATATGCAAGATAACCATCAGAATGTTTTTCTACAATAATTTTAAATTGTTTGTTCATATGTAACCTCCACGAATTCTATTTCCGGCTAACATAACATAATATCAACTTTATATGACGCTTGAAATCAACTCGTAAGTGCTTTTATCGTGCTACTTACTCCTCGGAAATATCAGCTATGGAAAGAGTATACTTTTCAGGTTATGACAATGTCAAATAAAAACCGGCCGAAGTTGTTAGCTGAGCTGAGTATGGCAGAACCATATAGGTATACTTTACTTTCAGATTTTGCTCCGTACCCAACGAATGATATCTTCAGGACCCATGGCCCCAGCCTGGCGGCCCAGTTCATGACCTTGTCGAAAGAGAACCGTCGTGGGGATATTGCGGATGCCGAACTGGCTGGCAATGGCCGGTTCGGCTTCTGTATTAAGCTTGGCTAAACGGATTTTTGGTTCAAGCCGGGCGGCGGCTTGTTCAAACGCTGGAGCCATCATTTTGCAGGGGCCACACCAGGGGGCCCAGAAATCAACCAGTACCGGAATATCGTTGCGGCTGATCTGCCGCTGAAAAGATTGACTGGTCAACTCGGTTGGCTGGCCGTTGAACAGGGGTTGATGACATTTACCGCACTTGGCTCCGGTACCCAGGCGATCTGCCGGTAGACGATTGATTGCCTGGCAGTGGGGGCAGACAATATGCAAAGTAGCTGTTTCCACAAGCGTCTCCCTTCCTTCCCATAGATTTGGAATTGGTTAAAATTATTCTTATGGCTGTGGCCGATGATGATATTTGTGAAAATCCTGTGGCATGGCCCTTTAGCCCGGATGGGTAGACAGCAGGCCCAGTTTTTGTTCGAGGATGTTGCGGTAATTGAAAATGCGCTCCACGTAGATTACCGGTTCATAACCGCGTGCGTAGCCATGTTGCAGATCTTTATAGTATTTTTTTCGTGATAAGAGAGGCAGGACACTCTTGATATCTTTCCAGCTGTCCGGGTCTTTTCCTAGCTTCCTGGCCAGTTTCCGGGCGTCATAGATATGTCCCATGCCGACATTATAGGCCGCCATGGCAAAGGCCGCCCGCTGTTTTTCCGGGACGGATTCCGGTACGCGGTCCAACAACTGGCCGAAATAGTGTGCTCCACCTTTAATGCTTTGTTCTGGATCAAGGCGGTTGGTGATCCCCAGAGCTTTGGCGGTTGGCAGGGTCAGCATCATAATTCCCTTGACGCCGGTGGGGCTGACCGCGTTGGGATCCCAGTGGGATTCCTGGTACGCCTTTGCTGCCAGGAGAGTCCAGGGGATATGATACTGAGCGGCATATTTCTGAAAAAATTCCTGTATTTCCGGTAGCCGGCTGCTGATGCGACGGGTAAAGACTTTAATGTCGACATAATCAAAAATTTCAGTATAGCCATAGTAGCGATCCTTTAATTCCGCCAGCCGACCGGAATTTTTGATTATGTCAAACCATTGGGCAAGCTTGGCCTTGAGCCGTAGTTTTTTCCTGTTGATGATCCAGGCAAGTGATTGTTCTTCACTGATGGGAAAAGCCACCATTAATTCCGGGAAGTAACGTCGGTTCATGGCCAGAATATTGGAATCAGCCACAGTGCAGGAAATTTTACCGAGCCAGACCTGCTCAAGAAGCTGATCGGTGCTGTATTCATCGGTTTCCTGCCAGTGGAGTTTTGGATATTGTTGTTGAAGTTTCTTGAGTTCTTCCACATAACTGGTATTTTTCAGCACCAGAAGATCAAAGTTTTGCAGCTCTTCAGCCTTTCTCGGATAGGGATGACTGCGGTTGCCAACCACTTGCTGCTGGACAGTGAAGTAGTCAGGACCAAAGAGAAAGCGTTTTTCCCGTTCATCTGTACGGGTCAGGCCGGCGGCCGCCAGATCTGCTTCCCCGTTTTCAATGGCTTTCAGGATATCGGTAACCGAGTCAACAACTTTAAGCTTCAGTTCAAGCCCCATATGGTCGGCAAAAGCTTTAACCAGATCATATTCAAAACCCATTTTCCCTTCCGGACCTTCATAATAAACGGTGGGGATGTTGCGGATCAGGACTGTAAGCTTGCCGGGATTGATGCTGATGCTGTCAATTTTTACCGGATTACAGGAGGAAAACAGCAGGCAGAGCAAAAGCAGGAACAGTGTCATGCAACGTATGCCGGGTTTCCTCATGGAAATGACTCCTCAGGCTGTATTGTGTCAGACAATGTATGCTGTGTTGAAGCCTAAAATGAAAAATAGCGACCTGCCTCTCAGGCCGATCGCTATTGAAATAAACTGGTCGGGGCGAAAGGATTTGAACCTTCGACCACCTGAACCCCATTCAGGTACGCTACCAGACTGCGCTACGCCCCGGGTTTTGTTGGTGTAAAGAAATGAATTAATTCAATATTTTTAGCTATCTGGAATGAATAAGCGACTTGATTTCTTTCAATTCATCACGGATATTGGTAAGTAGCTCAGAATTATCGGATCTATTTTTCATTTTTTTCGCGGTTAAAGATTTAAGTTTCTTCCTGGCACCAGCAATGGTAAATTCTTCTTCATACAGCAATCGCTTGATTTCCAGCAATAAATCAAGATCCCGCCGCTGATAAAGCCTTTGTTTGCTGTTGCTTTTTTCAGGGGAAATGAGCTCAAATTCTGATTCCCAGTAACGCAGTACGTATGGTTTAACTTTGACAATCTCGCTTACTTCGCCGATGCGGAAGAAGATTTTATCGGGAATATTGTTAGCGCTCATAAAGAGGAATCATCAGCTTTCGTTAATATGCTTACGCAAAACATTGCTGGGTTTGAAACTTAAGACCCGGCGGGCTGATATGGTGATTTCTTCACCCGTTTGAGGATTTCGGCCCCGACGGGCATTTTTATCCCGGACGGCAAAACTGCCAAAACCGGAAATCTTGATATTTTCACCATTTTCCAGCTTACCCTTGATTATATCAAAAATCATGTCAACTATTCGGGCTGACTCTCGTTTTGACAATCCCACCTTTTCATAGATCGTTTCGACGATATCTGCCTTAGTCATTTTTACTCCCCTTGTTATGCTAGTCATGAAATAGTCAATCAGCGAATCTGGCCGTTAAAATCGTGTTTTAGACGCTTGCTGATTTTATCAATAATGGCATTAACCTTTTTATCTGTCAAGGTTTTATTCATGTCCTGGAAAGTAATTTTCAGGGCAATACTCTTCTTATCGGCAGGAATCTGACTTCCTTTATAAATATCGAATATATCTACTGCCACCACCAGCTTGTTGCTTTGCTGAATAGCCTCAATCAGCTTTTCCCCGGCAATGTTTTCATCGATCACTACTGCCAGATCACGGTAACTTGCAGGGTAACGGGGGATGGATTGAAAAGATGGGCGAAATACCGCGGCGGATAGCAGCGGCTGTACCTGCAGCTCAAAAATAAAAATATCCTGGGCAACATCCAGCTGTTCGGCGATATCCGGGTGTAATTGGCCGAAACAGCCGATTGTTTCATGCTCAAGCAGGATAGTTGCCGCCCGGCCCGGATGCAGGTAGCTTTCAGGATTATCAGCTGAAAAAGAGAAATTCAGCTTGCAGGTGGAAGCAATGTTTGCCAGCAGGCCTTTGATGTCGTAAAAATCTATCATGGCATCAGGATTATTGAAATGTACCGGATAACGTCGTCCGCTGGCCAGCCCGGCGAGATAAAAGTTTTCATCCGGCTGCTGTTCATTGTCTCGGGGTAGAAAAACCTTACCATATTCAAAAAGCCTGATATCCCGATGGAAGACCCGATAATTATCAACCAGGTTGCTGAGCAGCGCCGGTAGGAGTGAGGTCCTCATGACGGATAATTCTTCAGTCAGCGGATTGATAAGTTTAACCAGTTTTCTCCGTCGGTCCTCAGCCGGGATATGAAGTTGATCAAGAGCAGCAGGATCCATGAAACTGTAATTGATTGCTTCACTGTATCCATATGAGACAGCTATTGATTTCAGCAGCCGTGGCAGCCGCTCATCGTCATAACCGGAACCACCCTGTTCACGAATAACCGGCAGGGTGGTGGGGATGTTGTTGTAACCATAAATACGAGCAACTTCCTCAATAAGATCAGCTTCCCGCTCGATGTCGAAGCGGTATGAGGGTGGTCGGACAGTAAACGAATTGTTATTACTTCGTAGCAGTTCGAACTGAAGTCTTACCAGAATATCTTTAATGGCGGCGGCATCCAGATTAATTCCCAGCAGACGGTTGGTGTAATCTGTGCGGATGGTTACTTCGCCGGCATGATGAGGTTGAGGATTGATATCCAGCCGATCACCAGCAATTTCAGCCTGGGCCAGTTGATGGAGCAGTTCCATCGCCCGGTCGGCAGCCAGATCGGTAGCCAATGGGTCGACACCGCGTTCAAAACGATACGATGATTCGGTAGAAAGTCCCAATAACCTTGCTGAGCGTCTGATTGAGGTTGGTTGAAAAAAGGCACTTTCAATCAAAACGTCCCTGGTGGTTGCGGTAATTTCAGAATTGAGTCCCCCCATAATGCCCGCTACGGCTACCGGACCACTGCCATCACAGATCATCAGAGTGTCAGGATCCAGGGATCGCTCAATTTCATCCAGGGTGACAAAAGTCTTATCATCCCCGGCTGTTCTGACAATAATCTGTTTTCCGGCTACCATCTCAAGATCAAAAGCATGGAGGGGCTGACCGGTTTCCAGCATCACATAGTTAGTAATATCAACCACATTATTGATGGACCTGACTCCTGCCGCCTGTAGCCTTTGTTTCATCCACAAGGGAGAGTCAGCTAAAACAATCTGCTCGGCTATCCGGCCCACATAGCGGGGGCAGAGCTCCGGATTCTGGATTTGAATGGATACCAGGTCAGCAGTTTTTCTGTTACTTTCAGGAAATGAGGGCGCAGGGTAGGTGAACGGTCGCTGGTACAAGGCGGCAATTTCCCGGGCAACGCCGATAACACTGAGACAGTCACCCCGATTCGGGGTAATTTCAACTTCAAGAATATGATCGTCAAGCTCCAGGTACTTTATTGCCGGTATTCCCAGAGGAGCGGATTCAGGCAAGATCATGATGCCACTGGATTCTTCCTCCAGTCCCATTTCTGCTGCTGAGCAAAGCATGCCCAATGAAGCTATACCCCTGATTTTGGCTTTTTTTATGGTCAGGCCGTTGGGGAAGCGGGTGCCCACAGGGGCCATGGCTACCTGGTCACCGGCCTTCATGTTAGAGGCACCGCAGATGATGGAAAAGGTGTCCTGACCATCGAAAACAGTGCAAAGCGAGAGCTTGTCAGCCTGGGGATGTTTTTCCAGGGTGGTAATGCGGGCGGTGACGATCCGGTTTAACTCCGGATCAAAGAGCGGTTTTACCCCGGATACTTCCAATCCGGACATGGTCAGACGCTCGGCGGCCTCGACGGGATCAATACCGTCAAGCTCAACAAAATCACCTATCCATTTCCAGCTGACGTTCATCTATTGCCTCTAAAACTGTTGTAGAAAGCGGATGTCATTGCCAAAGAACAATCGCAGATCATCAATGCCGTAACGCAGCATGGCCAATCTTTCGACGCCCATGCCAAAAGCAAAACCGCTGACTTTTTCCGGATCATAATTGACAAACTTATATACGGCCGGATCCACCATGCCGCATCCAAGTATTTCGAGCCAGCCCGTATGGCTGCAAACCCGGCATCCTTTGCCATGGCAGATAACACAAGCGATATCTACTTCAGCGCTGGGTTCGGTAAAGGGAAAATAACTGGGCCGAAAGCGAACCTTGACTTTGGGATTGAAGAAAAGGTGGAGAAAATCCGTCAGCACCCCTTTAAGGTCGGAAAAAGTTATTCTGGTATCAACCATCAACCCTTCCACCTGGTGAAACATCGGGGTGTGAGTAAGGTCGGAATCACAGCGATAGACTTTTCCGGGAACGATGACAAAAACCGGGGGTTCCTGCTTTTCCATCACCCGAATCTGCATCGGCGATGTGTGGGTCCTCAGGACGACATCTTCGCTGACATAAAAGGTATCCTGCATCTGTCTGGCCGGATGATCTTTGGGGATATTCAAGGCTTCAAAATTATAATAGTCCAGCTCTACTTCCGGACCTCTGGCAATATTGAATCCCATTCTAGTGAAAATAGAAGTGATGTCATCAATGACCAGGGATGTGGGATGCGTATGACCATGGAATTGCTGTCGTCCGGGCAGGGTGATATCAATGGTGCCGGAAGCCATTTGCTGCTGACGGGCTGTCTGGGCAAGTTTTTGCCTGGCCTCTTCAAAACGGTTATGCAGCTTTTCCTTGATTTCATTGGCCAGCTGTCCCATGGCCGGCCGTTGATCTGCAGGCAGGGTGCCGAGGGTTTTGAGCAGGGTGGTGATTTCACCCTTGCGGCCAAGAAAACGCACCCGCAACGCTTCAACTTCGTCGATCAGGTTTGAATCGGCCAGTGCCTGGGTAGCTTTTTCAAGCAGCTGCTGGAGTTTGTCTTTCATTACCCCTAGCCGTTGAGAGCCGCTGAGGCATAATCAACAAATTTACCGAATGCCGCCGGATCGTTAACGGCAATATCTGCCAGGACTTTACGATCGACAGCGATATTGGCTTTGGTCAGGCCGTTAATCAGTTTGCTGTAAGACATGCCATGTAGACGGGAAGCGGCATTGATCCGAACAATCCAGAGACTGCGGAAATCACGTTTCCTGACCCGGCGGTCACGATAAGCATAGTTTAAGGCCCGATCAACAGTCTCCGTCGCGTTACGATATAATTTACTTCGGGCGCCACGATAACCTTTGGCCAGTTTTAGAACTTTTTTATGTCGGCGAGTGGCTTTGAATCCACCTTTTACTCTGGGCATTGTGTACTCCTTAATGATGATGGCTTTGTAAAAAACTCCATCTTTTTCGTTATGCTGCAACCTTAGAGGTAGGGAAGCATCCTGACTATTCCTTTGCTGTTTGCCGGGTCAACAATGGTTGACTTGCGCAGATTCCTTTTTTGTTTTCTTGATTTGCAGCTTAATAAATGGCTGGCATAAGCTTTTCTCCGGACAATTTTTCCTGTTCCTGTCGTTCTGAAACGTTTACGCGCGCCGCTGTTTGATTTCATTTTAGGCATTTTATTCTCCTGTATATTTACTTGCTGTAATGATTAACGCTTTTTTTTGATTGGGGCAAGAACCAGAGAAAGCTGACGTCCTTCCCGTTGAGGTCTTTGTTCAATTGCACCATATTCCTTAACCGTATCCACCACCCGTTCCAGCAAGGCCAGACCCTGATCAGTATAGGCCATTTCCCGGCCACGAAAACGGATGGTAACTTTGGCTTTGTCTCCTTCTTCTAAAAACCGGATAATATGCTTGATCTTGAAGTTGAAATCATGCTGATCCGTACCCGGCCGCATTTTGACTTCTTTAACCTGGATATTGGTCTGCTTCTTTTTGGCTTCCTGGGCTTTTTTACTTTGCTGGTATTTGAATTTCCCATAATCCATGATCTTGCAAACCGGCGGATCGGCGTTAGGCGACACTTCCACCAGGTCAAGTCCTCGCTGACCGGCAATATCCAGGGCTTCGTTTAATGTTAATATGCCAAGCTGGCTGCCGCTCTCATCAATGATTCTGGCATTATCCGCTTTTATCTGTCGGTTGACTCTCGTACGTGCGGTTGCTATGAGAATTACCTCCTGTTGTTTGTTTCAGATTTCGTTCAAAATGGGCGGCCTGCAGTACCATTGGCCGACAGCTTTTATTTTACGAAATCTTCATTTGTTGCTGACATTCATTGTTTAAATGGGCGATAAACTTTTCAACTGTCATGGGCTCAAGATTTTCACCTTTTTCCCGTTTCCGGGGGGTGACTGTCATGGATTTTACTTCCTCATTACCAATAATAAGCATGTAAGGAATTTTCTCCGCCTGTGCTTCTCTTATTTTGTACCCGAGCTTTTCATTGCGAAAATCGGTTTCCACCCGGATTTCATTTTGCCGCAATGTCTGAGCCACTGTTTGGGCATATTCCAGCTGATCGTCGGTTACGGTCATAACTTTAACCTGAACCGGGGCCAGCCAGGTGGGAAAAGCGCCGGCGTAGTGCTCGATCAGGATGCCGATAAAACGTTCAATGGACCCCAGGATGACCCGGTGCAGCATGATGGGTCGGTGTTTTTCACCATCAGCGCCAATATAGTTCAGATCAAAGCGCTCGGGGAGGGTGAAATCGCATTGAATAGTGGCGCACTGCCATTGGCGGTTCAAAGCGTCTTTTAATATGACATCAATTTTCGGTCCGTAAAAGGCCCCGTCGCCGGCATTGATTTCGTAGTCAAGTTTGTTATTTTCCAGGGCCTGGGTGAGGGCAGCCGTTGCCCGTTCCCAGTCCTCATCGGTGCCGATGGAATCTTTTGGCCTGGTACTCAGCTCCAATTCAAAAGAGAAACCGAAAACTTTCATGATATCGGCGACAAAAGCAATGATTCCGGTGATTTCATCCTGGAGCTGTTCGGGGGTGCAGATGATGTGAGCATCATCCTGGGTAAATCCCCGGACCCGCAGCAGGCCATGTAGAACTCCGGATTTTTCGTGGCGGTATACCGTTCCCAGTTCGAAGTAACGTTGGGGAAGATCACGGTAGCTGTGAATTTTCGCCTTATAAATCAGCATATGGGCCAGGCAGTTCATGGGCTTGATGCCATATACCTGATCCTCAATCCGGGTAAAGTACATGTTCTCCCGGTAATGGTCATAATGTCCGGATTTCTGCCAGAGCTCTTGTTTCAATAATTGGGGCCCGATGACAATCTGGTATCCCCGCCTGAGATGTTCCCGTTTTTCAAAATCTTCCAGGATGGTGCGCAGCAGGGCTCCTTTCGGATGCCAGATAATAAAACCGGCCCCAGCCTCATCCGAAATACTGAAAAGCTCCAGTTCTTTACCCAATTTCCGGTGGTCACGGCGCTTGGCTTCCTCCAGCATATTCAGATGCTCCTGCAGCTTTACTTTGCTGGCAAAAGCAGTACCGTAGATGCGCTGGAGCATTTTATTGTGTTCATCACCGCGCCAGTAGGCTCCGGCAACGCTGAGAAGTTTAGTTCCTCCCTTGAGTAAACCGGTTTTTGGGATATGAGGTCCCCGGCAGAGATCAATGAAATTTCCCACCTGGTAAAGGGAAATGGTTTCTCCCTCGGGCAATTCATTAATCAGCTCAAGCTTATAGTTTTCACCTAAATCCGCAAACTGTTTCAGGGCCTTCTCACGGCTGACTTCCCGGCGACTGAAGGGCTGATTTTTTTTGATCAGCTCCTTCATCTTTTTTTCGATTTTTTTCAGGTCCTCCGGGGTAAATGGCTGCTCCCGGTCAAAATCATAGTAGAACCCATTCTCTATCGCGGGCCCAATGGTTACTTTGACTTCGGGGAAAAGTTCCTTTACCGCTTCAGCCATCACGTGGGCGGCACTGTGGCGTAGAATGTCAAGCCCTTCCGGTGAATCAATGGTGATAAGCTCAATGTTGCTGCCAGCTTGAGGAACCGTGGACAAATCTCTGGGGATACCATCAACCTTTGCTGCTACAATTGGCGATTTCAGCTCCCTTTTATGTTCAATAAGAAGTTCCCCAATGGTTTTTTTACCATCTTGGGGTATTTCAAGGTTGAACTCCGGGGCCAAATATATGCTCATAATGAAAAATCTACCGTAAAAAAACAAAAGGCATCGATAATTCTCGGAATCCGATGCCTTGGATGGCCCTAACAACAAAATGTCAGGCCGAATTCATTCTGCCATGGATATAATGAGGAATCGATTATTATCAAAGTGGTAGGCGCAGGCGGTTTTGAACCGCCGACCTCTACCGTGTCAAGGTAGCGCTCTCCCCCTGAGCTATGCGCCTGTGTCTATAGAAAACACTTTTCTTTTCAGGGCCTTGTTTTTAAACGATTTATTGTTGTCTTGTCAAGGCTTTTTCTTGAAATTGTTATCTTTTTCTCTGCCATTGAGTGCCATTCGGAGAGTCTTTCAGGATTATGCCCAATTCTGCCAGTCGGTCACGTATTTCATCGGCAGTTGTCCATTGTTTTTCCTTGCGGGCCTGATTGCGCCGGGCAATTAATTCCTGAATTTCCTCTTTGGTGATCGGCAATGCTTCTTCCCCCCCCAGGTTTTTGAGAAATTCCGTTGGGTCAGCTTCTAGAATTCCCAAAATATCAGCCAGTTCTTTGAACAGCAGGAATGCTGCCTCAAGATCATTGTGGTTTAATGATTGGAGAGGATGGATGTCAAGGTAGCGATTGATGAATTTAGCGGCTTCGAAAAGCTGGCCAACGGCTAAAGCGCTGTTGAAATCATCATCCATGGCTTTGATGAAAGATGTTTTTACCGCTTCCAATTCTTTACTCAACGGTGGCAAGGAAGATTGTGCTGATTCTGCTGGTAACGCGGCCGTGGATTCGACAGCGACCTGCAGTCGCTCCGCGGCCTGATACAGGCGGGTTAAACCGGTTCCGGCAGCATCCATGGTATCCCAGGAAAAATCAATGGGTGAGCGATAGTGGCTGGAAAGGATGAATAGACGCAGGGTCTCCGGATGATATTTTTGCAGTATATCCCGAATGGTAAAAAAATTCCCCAATGATTTTGACATTTTTTCTTTGTTGATGTTGACAAAACCATTATGCATCCAGTAGCGGACGAACGGTTTACCTGTTGCTCCCTCGGACTGGGCGATCTCGTTTTCATGGTGGGGAAAAACCAGATCTTTTCCCCCTCCATGAATATCAAAGGTTTCACCAAGTATCTCCTGGCTCATGGCCGAACATTCGATATGCCATCCCGGACGGCCTTGACCCCAGGGGCTTTCCCAGGCAGGTTCCCCCGGTTTGCTTTTTTTCCAGAGGGCAAAATCCAGGGGGCTTTCCTTGCGGTCATCGATTTCAATCCGGGCGCCGGACAGCAAATCATCAATTTTCTTACCGGACAGTTTGCCGTAGGAGGGAAATTCCTTGAGCCGGTAAAAAACATCTCCATCAACCTCATAGGCCAGGCCGTTGGCTTCCAGTTTTTTTACCAGCTCAATGATTTGCTTGATATAATCGGTTGCCCGGGGCTCAACGGTCGGACGTTTAAGCTGCAGGCGATCCATGTCCACATAGAACTCATGGATAAAAGTGTCAGCCAGCTCTTTCCAGGATATCTTTTTTTCCTGGGCCCGCTTGATGATTTTATCATCCACATCAGTGAAATTACGGACGTAGGTAACTTCATAGCCTTTGTAGAGCAAATATCGGTAGATGACATCGAAAACAATCAGGGAGCGGGCATGGCCCATATGGCAGAGGTCGTAGACTGTTACTCCACAGGCATACATGCCTACTTTCTGATCATGAAGGGGGATAAATTCCTCTTTTTTGCCGCTTAAGGTGTTATAAATCTGCAAGAAAAACTCCTGTTTCCTGGGGGTGATTTTTTTGATTATTTCCGCATAATCGCAGCTTGACATTATAATTATTTTGGATTATTAAGTCAACAATTCTCGCCGGTGTCAGCCGGCGGTACTTTTTGTTCTTTAAACGCTGGTTTTTCAGTTGCCGAAGTGGCGGAATTGGTAGACGCGCTAGGTTCAGGGTCTAGTGAGCGCATGCTTGTGCGAGTTCGAGTCTCGCCTTCGGCACCATTTTATAATGAATGGCTGAAATCTTAAGAGATTTCAGCCATTTTTTTTGCTTTCCAGCATTTAGCCAACATTTCAAGGTCTTCAGGAGTATCAATCCCATGACTGTGATAGTCGGTATCGATGACTTTTATCCGGTAGCCGTTCTCCAGCCAGCGTAATTGTTCCAGAGATTCAATCTTTTCCAGTTCTCCTGGTTGTAATTCAGGGAGCCGTTGAAGAAAAGATCGATGATAACCGTAGATGCCGATATGCTGCCAGCAGATTGGATTGGGAAAGGTCTGTTCATCAACAGAAATGGAGCGGTTATGGGGAATGGGGGACCGGGAGAAATAAAGTGCCTGACCATGAAGATCAGTGACAATCTTAACAACATGCGGTGATCTGAAGCTGGCTGCAGAACGGATTGGACTGCGAGCGGTAACGATAATATCGGGAGCTGAGCTTTTTCGCAGAGCCGCTGCAACTCCATCGATTAGTGAAGGGGAAATATCTGGTTCATCTCCCTGGACATTGATGAACCAAGTTGTTTCCGGATGCCGCGCGGCGATTTCGGCAATCCTGTCTGTGCCGCTCTGGTGGTCCATGCCGGTTATTTCTGCTTTCCCGCCGATGGCGGTAACTGCCTGATAAATCCGCTGGTCATCGGTGGCAACGAGAACCTGATCGGCAAGCTTAGATTGCCGGCACCGTTCCAGAACCCACTGGATCATTGGCTTGTCCAGCAATTTGGCCAGTGGTTTGCCGGGGAAACGAGATGACTGGTAGCGGGCCGGGATAACAATCATCAGTTCTGACATCGCCTGCTCCTTACAATCATATCTTGAGACTTGAGAACAGTTCAACCGTTAATAATAGGGTCTTATCTGGCAGAAAAACCTTGACAAAGCAATAGTTATTAATTTAGCTTGATTTTATTGTCCGGTATCTGTAGTAAACTGCTGTTTCCAGCTAATATTTTGATAATTGGCGCTCAGCCATAGCAAAAAGCCTGAATTAATATGTGGGTGAGTGTTTCAATGGATTACTATACAGCTTTTTCATATGGTTTTTAACTGGGGAGGGAAAAATGAGTGATTCAGCATCTAAGACTGGTCAATCTGTGCTTAAAAAAATCACCTATGAAAGCGGAAAGCTTTGTCGCGTGGCTACCCGGCAGGTAAAACTATCTTCCATTCGCCGTCAACGCAAACATTACTTTCAAAATCTTGGGGAACGCCTTTACATATTCAAGGTTTTACAAAAAGAAGATAATGTCTGGGATAAAGAGGAGATATCTCAGCTGTTATTGACTTTGTCAGACCTGGATCAGGAGCAGGAATTGCTGCTTCAGGAAATTAACGAGATAAAAGCAGAGGAGATGGCCGCAACAGAGGTAGAAAGTTGTGCGGAAACGGTAGAAACACCGGTTGTTGACAGCCAGGCTTCCGGGGACAAATCGGCGGAGAAAACGGAAAAAAGTACTGCTGTTGCTGATAGTCCCGCGGACAAACCGGTGAAAAAAAGTTCGACGACCAAAAAGGCCACAACAAAAACAGCCGCTTCAACGGCAAAAAAGCCTAAAACTACAACGCCACGGGCACCCAGAAAAAAACCGGCGGCAAAAACCAGTGCCACTGGAGATGAGAAGAAATAGTAAGTTTTTACAAGTGAGTTTTGAAGATTTTTTTAATCAGTTTTTTCAATTCGTTCAGGTCGGCCGATTTAACTACATAGTAATCGGAGGCCATGGCTGCGACATCCCGTTTGAAAGTACTGTAAGCCGATAAAAGGATAACCGGTAAGTCATAGTATTTGTCCCGGATCATTTTCAACAGCTCAATGCCGCTTAACTGCGGCATTTTAATGTCCAGTATGATGATGTCCGGTTGCTCATCTTCGATCATTTTCATTGCCTGCAGTGGGTTCCCCAGGCTGATGACCTCATAGCCTTCATCCTCGAGTTCACAAGATAACAGTAAACGGATATTTTCCTCGTCGTCAATTGAGAGAATCTTTTTCTTTTTCATTTTCCTGACTCCCCTGGTTTTAGTGCCTTACAGAATATTTTCTTGTTTGAAAACAAGAAAATATTCTGATAAGAGCACTTATTTGCGGGCCGAAAAAGCCACTTTTTGGTTGTTGGTCTAGACCCCGCATTAGCTCTTATTTTGTTGCCATTGTTCAATCAGGTAGGGCTTACTGTCTTCATAAATCTGGCAGAGTTCTTCGATTATTTCTTCAGCCTGGTAGTCATCCAGGTTTTCAGTCTCATGTACAAATGATGAAATAAAACCATAATAGAGGGGGATTAAAGACTGCAGAACCCGCTGGTGGTCCTGAGCTGTCTGGTAAAACACCGCGTAATCAAAAACTACTTTTGCCCATAGTGTTTTCGGGAAGTCTATGTTGTCTCCGGACATTTCAGCAACTTCCATCAGCTTTGTAAAAACCTGTTCAGAAAAAATCTGCTGGTATGAAGACTTATGGCTTGAAATTCCTTCAGTAAACTTGGTTATCATTCGGGAGACGTTAACATTCAGTGGCTTGGGTGCGGTTTCCGATTGAAATCCCAAAATTGCCGTAGGCCGGCTGCCGACAACTTTCTGCCAATGGGATCCGTAGGTGGACATCAAGGAGAAAATGGTACCTACCACTTGGATGAACATGGGTCCCAGATCCGCACCGGGATCCTTGACATCATGGATTTTGGCCCCCATGAATGACTGGCAGATCTTAAAACCATTAACAATGGCGGTGGTGGTCATCCAGATGTCAATGCCGAAACGGGTAACATCCGTATCCCAGGCATCCTGATTAAGGTAAAGCTTCAAGAGCTTGCCGGAGAAACCGAAATCTCCTCCAATAGGTTGGCGAACCCGCCGACCGTAGAGGGCTCGGGTAAAAGGGTAGGCGATGCTGTTGGTAATGGTTCCGTCATACTTGTAGCGTCGGTAAAATGGACAGACGTAGCCATAGCCTTTAGCCAATACTGGTTCCAGTAGCAGCTGGATCCATTCAGGGGTGATGCTGCGTAAATCGGAATCCAGGACGGCGCAGGCTTTGACTCCAAGCATCTGTGCCGCCTCAAAGATGGCCTTGAATGCCGAACCCTTGCCAGGGATGCCAATGTATTGGCTACTCACGGTTTTCAGGGGAAACTGTGGTTCCTTGATAAAAAAGGTATCATAAGAATTGGTTCTGGCAATACGCTCAAAAACCATTCTGGTCTGATCATCGGAACCGCCATCAGAATTAAATAATACCGCCTTGGCAGTGGGGTAATATTTGGCCAGACCCAGCTTAATGGCTTCAGCAACGTGGCCGATGGTTTTTTCATTGTTATAGCTGGGGATCCCAACCAGAATGTCAGCCCGAGCAATGGTATTAAGGATTTCCAGGGCTTCATCGTTAAGAGCACTTTTCCCCATCCGCAGGCATCTCCTTTTTTGTTGTAATCAGAAACACTGATAATAATATCCTAACCAGTTGAAGAAATGGTGTCAATATATTTCCATCTGAGAATGCTCGTTTCCGGGTTTTTTCAACTAATATTTGCCAGACAGACAGCCATTGGGTTCAACTAAGACCAACTCTTAGGAAGCAGACAGCAAAAAAGCGTTTTGGTGTTGGTTTCGTTATTGATTAATGTCTTTTATTATGCTATGGATGCTTCTGATTTTGGCGGTATTATTGATGATTTCAATAAATGCCAATCGGCATATTTGATTATGTTCAGTATTATTTTATGTGTGTGAAGGGAGTCTTATCGAAAAATGGCAAAAAGTAAAATATCGGTCAGGAGGGAATTACGGCAGCCTGATGGCTTCATGAAAACGGTCAATGCGGTGCAGGTATACGCCAAATCCCACAGTAAAAAAGTTATCGCGGTAGGAATAGTTGTTCTGGCTTTGTTAATTATGGTGTTGGGAACCCGTGCTTATCTCGGATACCAAAATAAACAAGCATCCATGATATTGGCTGTCGGACTGCAATATTTTGATGATATGAGCCAGCCAGACTCATTGAAGACTGGAATTGCCAAGCTGGAGACGGGTGCTGGAACTTCACGTCTGGCGGCATCCTATCCATTGGCCTGTTATCTGCGGGGCAATGGCTACTATGTGTTGAAGCAGTACGATAAAGCCGATCAGGCTTATCAGGAAGCTTTGGGCAAGGCTGCATCTGACCCCTATGTTGCTGATTTGTGTCGTCTTGGTATGGCATATGTTGACTTTGAAAAACAGGACTATTCCGGTTGCCTGGAAATTCTGGCTAAAATACAGGCGGACCATACATCTACCAGTGAAGATGTTTATCTATTGCTGGGAATGAGCTATGAAAACCTGAAAAAATATGAACAGGCCAAGGCCGCTTATGAAAATCTGGTTCAGTTCGTTCCTGATACCCGGTATAAAGGCTGGGTTGATGAACGGCTGGAATATTTTAAACTGATAGCCGGGTAAACCTGGTAAAGGTAGATAGTGAGTTGCGATGACTAAACTCAGAATCATAGCATTGTTTGTCTGGCTGGTTGTTTTAATTGGTTGTGCCGCTGGTAAT